>JBBSRY010000765.1:0-1506 GCA_038242595.1 Mycobacteriales bacterium | reverse complement strand
CCGCAGCCTTCAAGATCTTGTCGACCTGCGCCGCAACGGCGGCATCACGCCCAGAAGTGAAGATCCCCAACAACATTTACCGCACCAACCGTGGAACGATGTCGTTGAGTTCGAAGGTGAGCGGTCGATCCAACTGCTCGAAGGTGCAGGATCGCGGTGTCCGATCCGGACGCCATCGATTGAATTGCGCCATATGACGCAGTCGTTGACCCTCCATGTGTTCGTAGCGGACCTCCACCACCAACTCCGGGCGCAGCGGCACGAACGAGAGATCCTTGCCGGCATTCCAACGGGACCCCTGCGACTTGCCGCTCTGCTCGCTCGTTTGCGGCCAGTTCCACGGATGATCTTCGAAATCCGTGACGTACGGCTGCATTTGCTCGAAAAGTTCGCGCCGACGAGCCATCGGAAAGGAGCCGATGACGCCGATGGACGCCAGATTGCCGTCGTCGTTGTACAGACCCAACATCAGCGAACCGATCACCCCGGGCCCGCTTTTGTGCACTCGATACCCGGCCACCACACAGTCGGCAGTGCGTTGGTGCTTGATCTTGAACATGGTGCGTTTATCCGGTTGGTAGGTGCCGTCGGCCGGTTTGGCCATCACCCCGTCCAGCCCGGCGCCCTCGAATTCGGTGAACCAGCGGGTGGCCAACTCGATATCGGTGGTGATCGGCGTCAGATGGACGGGCGGTGTCGTCTTCGCCAGCGCGGTTTCCAGTCGGGCTCGGCGCACCGAGAATGGTTGCTGCATCAGGTCTTCCTCGTCGATGGCCAGCAGATCGAAGGCGATGAAGGAGGCCGGTGTTTGGCCGGCCAGCAAAGTGACCCTGGACGCCGCCGGGTGCAGCCTGAGTTGCAACGCCTCGAAGTCGAGGCCACCGGTACCGGCGATGACGATTTCGCCGTCCAGCACGCACCTTTCGGGAAGTTCGGACAGAAAAGCCGTCACCAGTTCCGGGAAGTATCGCGTCATCGGTCGTTCGTTGCGGCTGCCGATCTCCACTTCGTCGCCGTCGCGAAAGACGATGGCGCGGAAGCCATCCCATTTTGGTTCGTAGAGGCTGCCCGGCGGGATGGCCGGTACCGACTTTGCCAGCATGGGGGACACCGGCGGCATCACGGGCAGATCCACTGGTGAGCCTCCGGAAGCAGTAGGGAGCGGTCCGGGCAATCCTACGTGCGTGCAGGTCTGCTTACCGCCCCCGCGATCACCCGGGCGCTCATCACCGCACACTTGTACAGAACCGGGTGGCAGCCAAACAACAGCTTCAGTCGGAGTCGGCAGGATCGAAAAAGCGCAATCTTTGAACCGGCCAGACTGTGCGGTCCCGACCGGCGAAAAGCCGTACCCGACTACTGGAACCACAATTCGGACTGCTCTCAACCTGCCCTCTGTATCCTGACCTGTAGAAAATGCAGTTGCGCGCTGCCGAACAGGATGGTGCCTATGAGCTCGCTCGGTGACGACGTTCTCCCTCTCATTCGCACCCGCGCCGAACTCAT
>JBBSRY010000764.1:0-1506 GCA_038242595.1 Mycobacteriales bacterium | reverse complement strand
TCGGTGGTCAACTGCCAGCCGTAGATCGGCGCTGCAACTGTTCCGAAAGATAGCGCAACCTCACGATTTTCGGCGCCCGACTCCTGCCAAGCGGCGCCGGCTGCGGCGGCAGCCGCCGTCCAACTGGCCTTCGGGTCATCGCCCAGAACGTCGCCGTCGAATCGATCGCCGATGTCAGAGATGGCTTTACCGCCGAGTAATTCCGGCACCCAGAGTTGCTCGGAGACGACGTGGTTCAGTAGGTCGCGGACAGACCATTCGGTGTCCGGGGTGGGAAGATCCCATTGGTCATCGCCAATTGCTCGGACGCGGGATTCGAATTGGTGCAGGGCACTTCGGTGAATGGGGAGCAGCTTCATACCTGCCATTCTTACCCGATGGGAGCCGGGACAACACAGATCAGAGCTTGACCAGTTTGCGCTTCTTGACCGTGTAGCCGGCGGGCAGTGTCCCTTCGGCGAGCATGCGGATGGGGCAGCGCTTGCAGCGTGGTTTGGTCACGCAGCATTCCTTCTTGACTTTGACCTTCTTGTTCTTGCTGCCCATAATTCCAAGCTATCAGTAAGTGTTGCCTTACCAAATGTTAAGTCTCACACTGGCGCATCAGGCGCTGGTGGCAGTGTCAGAGAGCGTCCAAGGACACTTCGGGATCTTGAAGCCGCGAGGTCGCAATCTCTCGTCCGATCAGAGCGCGTAGGTCGTCGCTGACATCCCAGATATTGACGTTCATCGCGGCCGCAACCCGGCCGTGGTCCAGCCAGAAGACGATGAACGCTCCGGTATCGCGATCTCCGCGCACCACCACCTCGGCGGCGGCGTCGGCATGTCCGACATATTCCATCCCGAGGTCGAACTGATCGGTGAAGAAGTAGGGCTGCCAGTCGTATTCCTCGGGTAGTCCAAGGATGGTGGCGGCGGCCAATTTGCCCTGGCGGATGGCGTTGTCCCAGTGCTCCACCCGGAGTCGACCGCCACGGGCGGAGTTGTACGCATTGGCCAGATCACCGACTGCCAGAATGGTCGGATCACTGGTGCGCAGGTGCTCATCGACGACGACGCCGTTGTTGACGTCCAAACCTGCGGCCACCGCCACACTGACATTTGGGGTGGCACCAACTCCCATCAGCACCAGATCGGCGGGTACCAAGCCGGTCTCGGTTTGCACTCCGGTGACGCGGCCGTCGGTGCCGTGAAGGGCGGTGATGTCCACCTCGGTTCGAAGTTCGACGCCGTTCCGTCGATGTAAATCGGCGAAGTAACCGCCGATTTCCGAACCCATCACTCGCTCCAGTGGGTATTTCCCGTGTTCCAGTACGGTCACCTCGACTCCGTGTGATCTGGCAGCCGCAGCGACCTCCAAGCCGATCCAGCCGGCGCCCAGCACCACCAGCCGACGGCCCGACTGCAATGCCGTTCTGATCGCTTCCGCATCCTCCCGGTATCGAAGGGTATGGACGCCGGAAAGGTCTTTTCCAGGGATGCCGAGGGTCCGGGCGGTGGAACCGG
>JBBSRY010000763.1:0-1507 GCA_038242595.1 Mycobacteriales bacterium | reverse complement strand
CCAAGATGGCGGCGGCCATCGGCCCTGACACCGTTCTGGTGGTGGCCAGCGCGCCGTCCTACGCCCATGGGGTGATGGACCCGATCGCCGAAATCGCCGCCGCCGCTCGAGCGGTGAAGGTGCGGTGCCACGTCGATGGCGGTATTGGTGGTTGGGTGCTGGGTAGTTGGAAGCGTCTCGGCAGACCGGTGTCGGCGTTCGATTTCCACATCCCCGGCGTTACCAGCATCTCCGTCGACCTGCACAAATACGCCTACGTACCCAAAGGCACCTCGATTCTGCTGCACCGCGATGGTGCCCATCGGGCCACGGGCTTCTTCGCCTTCACCGATTGGCCCGGGTACACCATGCTCAACACCACCATGCAGTCCACCAGATCCGGTGGACCGGTGGCGGCGGCCTGGGCGGTGGTATCCAAACTCGGCTGGCCGGGTTATGCGACCCTGGCCGAGAAAGTCGCCGAAGCCACCGAAACGATCAGGTCGGGTATCCAGCAGATTGACGGACTCAAGATTCTGGGCGATCCGACGGCGACCCTGCTTGCGGTGACAGCCGTCGATCCGGCAGTGGATGTGTTCCAGATTGCCGATGAAATGACGGCGCGTGGGTACTACGTGCAGCCTCAGTTCGCTCATCGCAACTCGCCGGCGAACCTGCATCTGACCATCACTGCCGCCAACCACGGACACGAGGACGATCTGATCAAAGCGCTCGCAGCGGCTACCGCGGCGTCCCGCGCACTGCCGGGCGAGCCGGTTGCCGCATTGTTGACCGCAGCGCAGACCTTGGAATTCGGCGCGTTGGCCGGCTCTCTTTCGCTGTTGGACCCAAGCGGCAATCTGCAGTTGCCGACCCGGATGGCCACCCTGAACGGTCTGCTCAATGCGTTGCCTGCCGTGACTCGGGAGCAGATTCTGCGTCAGGTACTCAGCGCCCTCAATGAGCCGCGCACCGACCTCATGCACCACGAGGTTCGGTGAGAATCGACCCTATGCGCGCCGGATTGCTTCCCCTGCTCATCGCCCTCACCCTCGTTGCAGCGGTGACCGCCGGCTGCTCGAAACCGACAATGCAGGGCACCCCGGAACGTGAGCCGGGCATGGTGCTGACCACCGAAGATCTGCCTTCAGTGGTGCTGTCGGAAAGCGAGCTCGCGGAGTTGACCGGGGTGCCGGTCGACGAGGTGGAAAACTCCTCAGGAAATAATCCCAAGGCAGAGGAACCGGCCGCAATCGCCAGTCCGGATGCGTGCAATGTCTTCCGGTTGGACAGTGCTAACGGTCAGAGCGCCCCCGATGTTTTTGTGGTCCGTGCCTTTCTCAGTGATGGCGCGGAGGAAGCAGATCTCGGTACCGAGACCACCATTGGCGCAGCAGTTTTCGGCTCGCCCTCACAGGCCGTCGCCAGGTTCAACGACATTCAGGCCCAGGTCCAGCCCTGCGCCGAGCATGAAGTGGTCGATGCGACCGGTTTCCCACTGGTCATTCATGTGACCCCGCTGGCATTG
>JBBSRY010000762.1:0-1518 GCA_038242595.1 Mycobacteriales bacterium | reverse complement strand
TACATCCGCGGCGTTCTGCTCGAAATGTACCGGGAAGCCAAGGCGCGGTTGAACGATCCCGTGCTCGCCTGGGCTGACGTCACCGAAGATCCGGAGCGGTCGGCCCGCTACAAGCGGGCACGCGGCAAAGGCGGCTTGGTGCGCGCATCCTGGGACGAGGCCATCGAGATCGTCGCTGCCGCCCACGTGCACACGATTCGCAGGTGGGGCCCGGATCGCGTCGCAGGTTTTTCCCCCATCCCGGCGATGTCGATGGTTTCGCACGCTTCGGGAGCGAGATTCGTCAACTTGATCGGCGGGTCGATGTTGAGCTTCTACGACTGGTATGCCGACATGCCGGTCGCCTCTCCACAGATGTTTGGCGACCAAACCGATGTACCCGAATCTGGCGACTGGTGGGATGCCAGTTACCTGATGATCTGGGGAACCAATGTCCCGGTGACCCGTACGCCCGATGCACATTGGATGGTCGAAGCGCGTTACCGAGGTCAGAAAGTCATCGTTGTCTCGCCGGACTTCGCCGACAGTACCAAGTTCGCCGACGAGTGGTTACCGGCGGAGCCGGGCACCGACGGTGCGCTGGCGATGGCGATGGGGCACGTGATTCTCAAGGAGTTCTACATCGATCGGCAAACGCCCTACTTCAACGATTACGTCAAGAAGTACACCGATCTGCCCTTCCTGGTAACGCTCGACGAAGGACGCGACGCTGCCGGCGAGGCCACGTTCACTGCGGGAAAATTCTTAACCGCTTCCGACCTCACCGACGAAATCGAGACCGAGCAGGAGAACGCTGAATTCAAGACGGTGCTCGTGGACTCAGTCACCGACCGACTGGTGGTGCCGTCGGGCACCTTGGGCCATCGCTATGGCGAAACCGGTGAAGGCCAGTGGAACCTCGATCTTGGCGACGTCACGCCGAAGCTGTCGTTGTTCGACGGCGCCGATGCCCTGGTCCCGATTGACATGCCGCGCTTCGATGCCGGTCAAGGCAACGTGGGCGTGATCGGGCGCGGCGTTCCGGCGCGGCGAGTGGCCGGCCGGCTCGTCACCACCGTCTTCGACCTCATGCTGGCCCAGTACGGCGTCGGACGGCCCGGACTTCCCGGCGAGTGGCCCACCGGCTACGACGATGCCAACTCCCCTAACACGCCGGCGTGGCAGGCCAACATCACGGGCGTGTCGGCAGAGGCGGCCGAGCGGATCGGGCGCGAGTTCGCGCAGAACGCTGAGGATTCCAAGGGCCGGTCGATGATCTTGATGGGAGCCGGCACCAACCACTGGTTCCATTCCGACACCATCTACCGAACCTTTCTGACCATGACGACGATCACCGGCTGCCAAGGCGTCAACGGCGGCGGCTGGGCCCATTACGTCGGTCAGGAGAAGGTGCGGCCCCTGACCGGCTATACCCAGTTGGCCAATGCCCTGGACTGGGTACGACCCCCGCGAAACATGGTGCAGACCGCCTACTGGTACCTCCATACCGACCAGTTTCGCTATGACCAGTTCGGTGCG
>JBBSRY010000761.1:0-1519 GCA_038242595.1 Mycobacteriales bacterium | reverse complement strand
GTCCGCTCGTTTCCGGCCCCGGTGTCGGACCCACGAAAGGGAGGCACCCAATGGTGGATCCGAAGACTCTGTCGGAACACGACCCGCAGAGGCACACCATGCAGGTCCGTTCCCGGTTGACAGAGCTTGCCGAGCATCTGCGCGAGGACGTGGAGAAAGTAGATGAACCGCGTTTCAAGGCACTGTTCGAGACAACCGCTGAGGTCCTCACCGGCCTGGACAAGGCCTTCGCCGGCTATGAGGAAAAGACAGGTAGTGCCTGGCGCTAATCGTTCACCGGGTCGGGTCGGGCCGCATGGAAAGTTCGATCCGGATTGCGTGTGGTTCATGGCAGGGTACCAAGCCGGTTCGGAGTCCCCGCGGTCGGCCGGAGTCAGCTGGGCCCGCACATCGAAGCCGAGCCGGTGCCGCTGGAGTGCCAGAGGGGGACCAGGAGCGGATATTGCGCGTACGTCGCGCGCGACGAACCTCGGGCGGGGGCCCACAAACTGCACAGGCAGGTCGGGCAGGCTTTGGACGCCGACCAGGGTTCCGCAGTAGCGTGACTAACCGCGATCATCAACGCCTTCAACGGAGTGGCAATTTTAACCCGCTACGCGGAGGAATCGCCGGCGTCAACATCTGACAGCGCGACGCCGGTATCCGCCAGTGTCACCGCGTTAATCGGAGTTCCGGACGCCACCAACGCGTGGATCTGTTCAGTCACTCCCCAGACATTGACGTTCATACCGGCCAAGATGACGCCGTTCTTGAGCCAAAAAGCAAGGAACTCCCGCTTGCCCACGTCTCCACGGATCACGACCTCGTCATAGCCGTTGGGCTCGACATAACCGTAGTACTCCATTCCCAGGTCATACTGATCGGTGAAGAAATACGGCAACCGGCCATAGACAGCCTCTATTCCAAGCATCGACTTGGCCGCAACCGCCGGCTGATACATAGCGTTGGCCCAATGACCAACCCGCAGATGTCTGCCCAACACTGGATGATGCGCATTGGCTACATCCCCTGCCGCAAAAATATGGGGATCAGAGGATTGAAGGTGTTCGTTGACGAGAACCCCATCCTCCACAGCGAGCCCAGCCGCGACCGCCAAGTCAGTATTGGGTGTGGCACCGATACCAGCGACAACCACATCCGCCTCAATCTCGGTACCGTCTGCGAGTCTTACTCCGGTGACATTCCTGCCCTGGCCCGTGACTTCTTCGACCTGCACACCGCAGCGCAGATCAACACCATGGTCCCGGTGCAAATTGGCGAACACCTGCGCCATTTCCCGACCAAGCACCCGTAGCAACGGCAGCTCCGCGCGCTCCAGCACAGTGACGGCTGCACCGGCTGCCCTCGCTGCAGCGGCTACCTCGAGACCGATCCACCCTCCGCCGATCACAGCAACCCGTTTGGCAGACTGAAATATGAACCTGAGTTGTTGGGAGTCCTCGATCCGGCGCAGGTAATACTCGCGGTGCGGATCGGCACCCGGAATGGGCAGCAACCGCGGAGAAGCACCAGTGGCAAT
>JBBSRY010000760.1:0-1521 GCA_038242595.1 Mycobacteriales bacterium | reverse complement strand
GGCCACGCGGTTGTCATCAATCTGGAGGCGGTGGAACGGGCGGTGAACCGGGCTGCTGTCCGGTACGACAAATCCGGCGATCAGCACTATGACGTCACCAGTGCATTCATCAAATCGATCCGAGGGTCGGATGTCGATGCCGCCCTGCACTACCTGGCCCGGATGATCGAGGCCGGTGAGGATCCGCGATTTATCTCCCGGCGACTCATGATCCATGCCTCCGAAGACATCGGGATGGCAGATCCAACTGCCCTGCAAACAGCCGTCGCCGCTGCCCAGGTGGTGCAGATGGTGGGGCTGCCGGAAGCACGAATTGCGTTGGCGCAGGCCACCATTCATCTTGCCACCACGGCCAAATCCGGCGCCGTGATCTCAGCCATCGATGCAGCGATGGCCGATGTCAGGGCAGGTAAAACAGGATCGGTGCCACCGCATCTGCGTGATGGACATTATCCGGGCGCCAAAAAATTGGGTAATGCCCAGACGTACATCTTTCCGCACGCGCTGCCCGATGGCATCGCTGTGCAGCAGTACCCACCGGATGACCTGGTGGGTAGAAATTATTATCAACCGACAAGTCGCGGTGCCGAGCGCCCGGTCGCGGAACGCCTGCAAAAACTCCGGCGCGCTATCAGAGGAAAAGGGGACCCAACATGACGCAGGTGATCCAGGTTTCGGAAAATGGCGGACCGGAAGTTTTGGTGACGAAGGATATCCAACTGCCGGCGCCACCTGCCGGACATGTGTTGATCAATATCGCTGCGGCCGGTGTGAACTTCATTGACATCTACCAACGGTCAGGTGTTTACCAGCGTGAGCTGCCCTACGTGCCCGGATCCGAGGGCGCCGGGCGGGTGGCCGCCGTAGCCGGGGATGTTACCAATGTTGCCGTGGGTGATCGAGTGGCCTGGGAATCGGCCCCCGGATCCTATGCGGCCCAGGTCATCGCGCCCGCGAACCGTCTGATTGCGGTTCCCGATGGCGTCACCGATGAGCAGGCCGCGGCATTTCCGCTTCAAGGATTGACCGCGCACTACCTCGCGACCAGCTCCTACCAGATCAAATCCGGCGATACCGTCCTCATTCATGCCGGCGCTGGTGGAGTCGGACTCGTACTGACCCAGATCGCGAAAGTGCTGGGGGCAACGGTGATCACCACCGTCTCCAATCCGGGAAAGGCCGAGCTCTCGCGAGCTGCCGGTGCCGATCACGTCATCGACTACGACAATTTCGATCAGGTGGTGCGCGATCTCACCGGGGGAGCCGGTGTGCAGGCGGTCTACGACGGTGTCGGTAAGGACACCTTTGATCGCTCATTGGCCTCGGTGGGCCGACGTGGCTTCCTGGTGCTGTTCGGCGGGGCCAGCGGTCAGGTGCCGCCCTTTGATCTGCAGCGACTAGCGGCGGCCGGCTCGATCAGCATCACCCGTCCGACGTTGGTGGATTTTGTCGCCGAGCCGGCCGAACTGCAGTCGCGGGCCGCGCAATTTTTGGGTTGGGTGGTCGATGGCTCGGTGAAGC
>JBBSRY010000759.1:0-1526 GCA_038242595.1 Mycobacteriales bacterium | reverse complement strand
AGCTCCTGTTGGACATCGACTATCGGGCACGGCTATCAGTTGATGCGCGAAGTGCAAGGCTTGCCACGCAGGGCATACCGGGGTCCCGAAGTGCCGGCGTCTGGAAGTGGACGGGTTCCGGAAGTGGTGGTGGAGGAATGCTGAAGGGGCACTCAGGTTCTCTCAGCGTTCTCTTAGTGGGTAGGAGGGAGACTGGTACCGGACACTCCGAGACGGGGCCGGATCCAGAAGTAGCACGGCACATCCGATGTCTCCTATGGGTTCACGTCCTTAGATTGAAAGGCAGTCAACCATGAACATCATCCAGAAGAAGAAAGCCATCGTAGGTTCCCTGGCAGGTCTGGTCCTGGTCAGTGGAACCGCTCTCGGCGGTATCGCCGTCGCGAACGCCAACACCCCGGCGACCCCGTCGCCGGGCCCCACGCAGAGCGAGCAGGGTGAGCAGAAAGAGGCGCAGGTAAAGGGGTCGATCTCGGTCCCCGAGTCAGCAACCGAAGTCCCCGACGCCGAGGAAGCAGCCCAACTCGCGAAGCTCGCCACCATCGACGCCAAGGCAGCAGAAGCTGCTGCCACCGCCTCCGTCCCCGGCAGCAGCATCGTCAGCACTGAGCTCGGCGACGAGGACGGTTCCCTGGTCTACGACGTGAGCGTCAAGGACGGTGCCGGAACGATCACCGAAGTGAAGGTCGATGCAGGGAACGCTACAGTCCTGGCTTCCGAAGTCGGTGATGATGCCAACGAGGGACCCGAGGGTTCCGAAGCTGACGAAGCAACTGAAGGCCCAGAATCTCAGGACAGCTCCGACCAGAGCGACGACAACGGTGCTGATGGCGAAATGAACGACGCCCAGGAAGCCACTCAGGACGCCGCCAACGGCAAGTAGCCCGCCCGCTCCTGAAACATCTGGAGCGCTGAACACCGGTCGCGTACCCGCCCCCCACGGCAGTGCGCGGCCGGACCTCGTTAAAACGTGGTGCCGTTGTGATGAGGGCCGCTTCATAAAGGTTGGTGACGCTGTCTCTCGTACCACGACCGGTTCAGGGCGACAGCGGCAGTGATCCGGCAGATATGGCAGCAACCTTGCGCGTAGCTCACGCTCAGTAGCCTCTCAGGAACCTCATGGGATGGTGACAGGGTCAAGGATCGCAGATAGACCCGCGGCGTGTGTTGATGCTCCGTCCCACGGGTGCGGGTTGCCGTCTTTAGGGGAGAAACCGGGTGTCGGGGAGCGCTTCGGGCGATCGGTGAACCGAGAGGCGGCAGGGCACATGGCAGGAGAGCAGCGACCCAGTAGGGCGGTACGCCATTCTGGGCGGACGCAGTGAGAGGCAGAGGGCAATGATGAACTTGATGGGCGGAGCGTTTCCCGCTGGGGTCTCTTGGACGGATGTGGCAGATCCGGCAGCGTTGCTGCAGGGGGTTGGTGGGTGGGTTCTGCTGGTGGTGGCAGCCATTGTCTTCATAGAATCTGGGGTGCTGTTTCCTTTCCTGCCGGGAGATTCGCTGATTTTCACTGCCGGTCTGCT
>JBBSRY010000758.1:0-1532 GCA_038242595.1 Mycobacteriales bacterium | reverse complement strand
GAGCGAAAAAGGTATTTCCGCCCCAGCCCGACCCAAACGCATCAAACCGGCGCCTCGCGCCACCGGCCCGGACCACGAAGCAAAAGCGTGACGCAGAATCTTCATTGGTATACCCTCTTCTCGACGACCGTCACCAGAACGCCTCAAGCATACAAGACCCGCTGCGTTTGCCCGACGGCGTCAGGCTCCGCGGGCGATCTCGGTGAGTTCGTGCAGCAGTCCGTCGACTTCATCGGCGGTGTTGTAGTGCGCGATGCCGATCCTTACAGCACTCGATTCGTATCCCAATGATCGGTACAGACCCAGCGAATACCAAGTGTCGTGGGACCAGACTCCATAACCACGCTGCGCCAGGCGTTGCGCTACCTCGTTGGAATCAACGCCGTCCACCGTGATCAGAAACGTAGGTAGCCGCCCCTCGGTGCCGGGAAGGCCGTACAACTTGATCCCCTCGGGCAGTCCGGCAACGAACCGGTCGGCCAGTTGCTGCTCGTAGGGCTCGATGGCGGCCAATCCGCCGACGTCATCGAGGTAGCGGTAGGTGGCGCTCAACCCGGCCAGCATCTCGTAAGGCAGTGTTCCGGTGGCAAACTGTCGTCCCATTGGAGTTGTCGCCGCCGGTCGCGCTTTGTAGGGCCGCCAGTCCCGGCCGACCGACTCGCGCACGTAGGCAATGCCCAAGTGCGGACCGCACCACTTATAAGACGAACACAACAGCACATCGGCTTCGATGGCGCGCACGTCAACCGGTCGGTGGGCCGCATAATGTACGGCATCGACCCAGGCCAACGCGCCCACCCGATGGGCCAATTCACAGATCCGCCGAGCGTCGGTAACAGTGCCGACCGCGTTGGACGCCCAGGTGAACGCAACCACCCGGGTGCGGTCAGACAGCTTGCTTTCCAGGTCATCCAGATCGAGGGTGGAATCCGCGCGGACGTCGACGTACTTGACCACCAGGCCACGGTCGGCGGCCACTTCCAGCCACGGCGCCACATTGCCGTCGTGATCCAGCGACGAGCTGAGGATCTCATCACCCGGCTGCCAGTCGCGGGACGCGGTCCGGGTGAGCGCAAAGTTAATTGAGGTCATGTTCAGGCCGAAAACGATCTCCGCCGGGGAGCACCCCAAGAAGGCAGCTGAGCGGGCTTCTGCATCTTCAAGGATTCCTTGCACCCGCCGGCTGGTCTCGTACGGCGCACCAAGGTTGGCACTTGCTTCTCGCAGCGTCGTAGCCATCGCCTGTCCGACCTCATCAGGGACCTGGGTGCCGCCGGGGGCGTCAAAGAACGCGAAATCCGTTCCCAGCGAGGAGAAACGAGAACGAACGTCGGTGATGTCAAGCTTGGTCTGCGTCATGTATCGGATGCTACCGGACGCTTGATGTGCAGCATTTACGACCGTCAGAATGACGCAATAGTAATAGGCTCATCGGTTATCAAGTAGGTGCTGGGCGTGGGCCCTGCTCGGTCCGGATAAGCGCTGATGCATTTGCGTGAAAAGACTCTCGGCTCGCTCCCCTGGCCAGTTCG
>JBBSRY010000757.1:0-1533 GCA_038242595.1 Mycobacteriales bacterium | reverse complement strand
GAGTTCGGAACTGAAATCCCGGACGAGCAGGCCGAGAAGATCACGACGGTCCAGCAGGCCATCGATTTCGTCAAGGCCAATCAGAAAGCTTGAATGAGCAAACGTCGTGTCGTCATCACCGGCCTAGGCCTGATCTCACCGATCGGTAACGACGTCGAGACAGGCTGGGACAATCTGTTAGCCGGCCGGTCCGGAATCGGCCGGATCACGCGTTTCGACGCTTCGACCTTCTCCGCGCAGATTGCAGGTGAGGTCAAGGGCTTCAATGCATCCGACTGGATGCCGGCCAAGGACGCCAGGCACTTCGACACCTTCATTCATTACGGTGTTGCCGCTGGGGTGCAGGCGTTCCGTGATTGCGGTCTTGAAGTCACCGAAGAGAATGCCGAGCGCATCGGTGTCTTCGTCGGATCCGGTATCGGCGGCCTGCCGTTGATCGAAGAAACGCACACGGAGTTCGTCAGTCGCGGGATCCGGCGGGTATCGCCGTTTTTCGTGCCCGGATCGATCATCAACATGGTGTCCGGCCAGCTGTCGATCATGCTTGGGCTCAAGGGTCCGAATTTCGCGATTGTCAGTGCCTGCACCACCGGGTTGCACTGCGTGGGCGACGCGGGGCGCATGATCGTCTATGGCGACGCGGATGTGATGATGGCGGGCGGCACGGAAGCCACCGTGTCGCCGCTCGGTGTGGGCGGCTTCGCCGCGGCGCGGGCGCTGTCTACGCGCAATGATGATCCGGAGACGGCCAGCCGGCCGTGGGACCGGGACCGTGACGGATTCGTGCTCGGTGAAGGCGCCGGAGTGCTGATCCTGGAAGAGCTCGAGCACGCGAAGAAGCGCGGCGCCAGAATCTACGGTGAACTGATCGGTTTCGGCATGAGTGCGGACGCGTATCACATCACGTCACCCGATATGACCGGTCCCTATCGGGGCATGCGCAACGCGTTGCGGGACGCCGGTGTGAATGTGGATCAGGTTCAGTACGTGAATGCGCACGGTACCTCCACGATGCTCGGTGACGTCAATGAGACCGGCGCCATCAAGATGACGTTCGGTGATTCCGCGCGACAACTGGTGATCAACTCGACCAAATCGATGACCGGTCATCTGCTGGGCGCCGCAGGCGGGATCGAGTCGGTGTTCACGACGCTGGCGGTTCATCAGCAGGTGTCGCCCCCCACCATCAATATTTTCAACCAGGATCCCGAATGCGACCTGGACTACTGTGCCAACGAGGCGCGGCAAATGCCCATTGATGTCGCCATCTCCAACTCGTTCGGTTTCGGTGGCACCAATGGGACGCTGGTGATCCGCAAGTTCGCTTGAACGTCCAAGCGGCGAACGTACCTGTTGTCGAACTCCGCCACTCTCCTGGCCGTTACGGTCGTCTCTCGTAGCACGAGCGGCGCCGATCGGGCGACGCTGGTGGTCGGTGGGCTGATGACCGGCGTTCTACTGTCAGCGGCATTTGAGCAATGGCAGAGTGGGGCTTCCTTGCAAGCAGATCTGGTTGCACTGGGTGCCGCGCTG
>JBBSRY010000756.1:0-1533 GCA_038242595.1 Mycobacteriales bacterium | reverse complement strand
TGGTTGCGGCGCTGCAGTGAACAATCCCGGGTGCCAACCACGATAACGTTGCCGTGCGTATCGGCCAGCACCTGGGCTTCGACGTGCCGGGAGAAATCCAGGAAGCGCTCGACGAAGCACTCGCCGCGACCGAATGCTGATACCGCTTCGCGAACCGCAGATTCGTACAGTTCGGGGATCTCTTCCATCGTGCGAGCGACCTTGAGCCCGCGTCCGCCGCCGCCGAAGGCTGCTTTGATGGCCACCGGCAGCCCGTACTCGGAGGCAAAGGCCACCACCTCATCGGAGCCGGAAACGGGATCCTTGGTGCCCGGGACCAGCGGAGCGCCGGCCCGCATGGCGATATGACGAGCGGTGACCTTGTCGCCGAGATCACGAATGGCCTGCGGCGTGGGACCGATCCAGATCAACCCGGCGTCCATCACCGCCTGAGCAAATTCGGCGTTCTCGGATAGGAAGCCGTAGCCGGGGTGCACGGCGTTGGCGCCGGATCGCGCTGCGACGTCCAGCAATTTGGCGACATCGAGGTAGGTTTGGCCCGAGGTCTCGCCGTTCAATGCGTAGGCCTCGTCAGCGGCGCGCACATGCACCGCGTCCCGATCCGGATCCGCATACACCGCAATGGATTTCAAACCGGCGTCGGCGCAGGCGCGGGCGACCCGGACGGCGATCTCGCCGCGGTTGGCGATCAGAACTGTATGGATCTCAGACATGTGTACCTTCCGGAAATTTCGGTGATTCAGGCGGGCGGCTACGCCATAGATCAGTGACTGCGATGTCCACCTGCCGCAACAGGCGGCGGGTGAGCGGGAGTGAAATACCAATGACAGAGGACGGGTCACCGACAATGCCGTCGACAAACCATCCGCCATACCCATCAAGGGTGAAACCACCGGCCACCGCAAGCGGTTCGCCGGTGGCCAGATACGCCTCGAGTTCAGCGTCGGTGGGATCGCCGATGCGCACCGACGTTGAGCAGGTACCACTGGCCCGGCCCACCACAACGCCGTCCAGAACCCGTATCACCACATGCCCGGTGAGCAGATCCCCGGCCCGACCGGACATCTGGGCCCAACGGCGACGGGCGGTGTCGGCATCAAGCGGTTTACCGATCAGCTCCTCATCCAGGTGCAGCATTGAATCGCAACCGACCACCACCGAATCGGGGTACTGAGCTGCCAGCATCGAAGCGACGCGTTCTGCCTTGGCAGCGGCCAACAACACCACCAGTTCAGCGGGAGCTGCGTCGGGGTTGGCGGCGACCAGGGCATCCTCGTCGACATCAGAGACGCGAATGACGGCATCGACGCCGGCCGCGGTGAGGACCGCACGCCGAGCCGGTGAGGCCGAGGCCAGGATGAAGGTGGTCATTTCAACCCCGCGCCCGGGGAAGTCCGGCGGCCCACCAGGAATCGGCAACACCCAGGGCGAAAGCCGGGTTGCCCCACGGGCTCACCCGGGCGATGGGAGCGGTCTGGGTGTCGGAGTTCAGCAGGGTGAGGATGGCAATGACAGCGGCGGCGTCCTCGTCTT
>JBBSRY010000755.1:0-1535 GCA_038242595.1 Mycobacteriales bacterium | reverse complement strand
GGAATCCAGTACATCTCAGTGGACTCCAGTGCCACCGTATCGACCCCGCACGCCAGCAGTCGGTCGTCCGCGTCGTTCAAGTCACCCGTCATCGCACCGAGCTCGCGTACCGATTCGTCAGCCAGATGCCGCGACACCGACACCCAGTGGCGCGATACCCCTGCATCGATCCCGGCCGCGTGCGGGAACACCTCGTCGTCTCGCTTGGCGCACTGCCATGGTTTGCCCCAAGATCGTCAACGAACGGCAGCGCTATGGGAAGCGCACGAATTCGACTCGATCTCTCAAACGGGATGCGTATCACTCCGCTCACCCATGTCACCGACGACTCCCGGCTCCTGCTCAGTGACGGGCTCACACCACGGCTTTCGTTCACGTCGCGGGCTCGCACCAATGACATGTCGGTCATCGCGGCGCTACCGTTCACCTTGTAGCGCATGGTCATTTCTTCGGAAACATCTGCCCCACGTGCGGGGTTCAGATCCTCAGAGAAAGAACAGCTAAGTAGGGGACATCACTACTGCGTTTGGCATGTATTGCCAACGGCCTTGAGCACCGCACTACGAAGTCCAATCATCCGTGGACCAATGAGATCTGTCGAGCGCATGAACCGAACCATCAAGGAAGCCATCGTCAAGCACTACCACTTGCGACATCCATGACCAGCTGCGGCACTACCTGCACGACTTCATTGATGCCAACAGCTTCGCCCTGCGCCTGAAGATATTAGACGGGCTGACGCCCTATGAATACCGCTGCAGATGCTGGACTTCAGAGCCTGATCGGTTCATCATCAATTCCCTCCATTAATTGCCGGGACTGAACACCCAGTGCACAGCGCCTGGCCCTTCGCGATTTCAAGGCAACCTCAGGAGACCATGGTGAACCAAACAACCCGCTCATCGCCTGTCAACACCTGCCGGCCCGGGCGTCGAACAAGGCAACCGCTCGCCCGTTCTATGAACGGGGCAGCGACGTTGCTGGTGGCCGCCACGCTTGCGGCGTGCGGAGGTGGTGGTGGTGGCGACGACGGACCGCGTACGCTCGAAGGCGTGTCGAAGTCGCTCGGCCAGGGTACCGCCCGCAGCTGGGTCACGGTCGACGCGCAAAACAGACCGCAAGCCATGGGCGTCACGCTGACGGAATCCGCACTTCAGGGACTGCCGTCCACCCCGGTGGCTGGGCCGGCCGCCGCCGAATTGACTTTGCCGCTGCCGGCCGAGGCAGTTGCCACCGGAATCGACCACATCACCGTCGAATGGAACCCGCAGGGACATGAACCCGATCCGGTGTACGGCGTCGGCCATTTCGACTTCCACTTCTATCAAATCACCGAAGCCGCGCAGATTGCGATCGTGCCGAGCGATCCAGAATTCGCCGCCAAAGCCGCACGCTTTCCATCTGCGGCTTACGTGCCAGCCGGCTATGTCGCGCCGCCGGGGGATCCGGCGGTCAGCACCGTGCCGCAAATGGGCATGCACTGGGTCGATCCGACGTCCCCGGAGTTCAACGGCAAGCCGTTCACGGCGACATTC
>JBBSRY010000754.1:0-1538 GCA_038242595.1 Mycobacteriales bacterium | reverse complement strand
GATTCAGAACCTACAAGGCGAACAACGAGAGATCGGATAACACATGTCCCCCTCAAAGTTGTCGTCGGGTTGTCGTTAGTGCGTCCGTTCGCCACCGTCCCATTAGCCGGTCCGTCACCGGTCCGCCCACCACCAAAATTCCCAGGAATAACAATTCGTGCACTTCCGCGTTCGTCGGATTCCCGTATACCCCGCCCGCAAAAATGCGCGATGACCGCGGGCCTTATACGGGGCAGGATTTCCGTCCACACGAGCCGACTGTTATGACTCCGACAATCGTCGAGTCGATGCTCACCAATACCTGACGAGCCCAGTTTGATTGGGCGTCGCAGGTGGAACGGAAGGTCGCCGTCTTCATCAACGGCAAAGCGTCCGTAGGAAAGTGACACGAAATTGAGAATCTCGGTGATATTGGCCTACCCATCACCGCAGGTCAGAGCGATTCGCTGGTGACAGGCAACTTGGGATCCTACAACGGCCCCGGATCCAACTGCGTTTCGATGCGTTCCGGGCGGAAACCACGTCCCACGATACGCGCCGTCACGCGGCGGGCCGCCGGCAGCGTCGCGGCGGCGACGGCACGCTGCCACCAGCGCATCGGGTTGGCCAGGAACGCTCCTCCTCCCGGCTTTGCAATGACTTTGTGGACCATCAACTGAAGCGGTTGCATGAGGGCAACGGGCTGCAGCCGTCGTTTCTGCACTCGCGCCAGATCCTCCAGCGTCACCGAGCCTGAGCGCAGGCTTCCGACCAAAAGGTTTGCACTGGCCACCGCATCCTGAATGGCATAGTTGATCCCCACCCCGAACGCCGGAGACATGGCGTGGGCAGCATCCCCAATGCACAGCAGCCCGTCCTGACACCACCGCTCCAGCCGATCAACCTGCACTGTCAGCAACTTGATTTGGTCCCACCCGGTGAGCGAAGATACCACTTCGGCAAGGAACGGTGCGCTCCGCACAATCCTGGCCCTGAACTCCTCCAGCCCTGCCTCTTGGACGCCCGGGAAGTCGCCTTTGCGGATGAGCATGCCCGCTTGATAATAATCGGCTCGGGGGATGGTGACGATCATCGACTCGGAGTCCAAATATGCCAGTGTGTCCGGCGGATCGACTTGCGTTCTCGGCAATCGGAACCACAGCACATCGATGGCAACACCGTAGTCTTTCGGGACGAGACCGGCAGCGTCCCGAAGCGTCGAGTCCCTGCCGTCCGCTGCGACCGTCAGCGCAGCCTCTATCGAGACCCGGCCGTCGGCGGTCAACGCGCGCACTCCCGAGATGCGGTCGCCGTCGTGCATCAAGCCAGCGGCCTCGGCTCCCATCATCAGGTGGAAGGTGGAGTACTTCGCACCCTCCTCGGCCAGAAGGGAAAGAAAATCCCACTGCGGCATGAGGGCGATCGCCCGGTTTCTGCCCTTGAGGTGGGAGAAGTCAACCGGCGTCAAGCGATTTCCGTTGACCACAACATCGAGTGTGTGAATGGTGCTGTGTGGGATGGCCTCGAACTTCTCCCGCAGTCCCAGTTGGTCAAGCAGG
>JBBSRY010000753.1:0-1540 GCA_038242595.1 Mycobacteriales bacterium | reverse complement strand
GCGCAGATCGCGATCCTGCTTTTCGTCGCCGGTTCGATTGCGGCAGGCCTGTCCACCGACATCACCACGATGATGAGCGCGCGCGCCGTCCAGGGAGTCGCCATGGGTGGCCTGATGGCCCTGGTGCAGTCCATCATGGGCACCATCATCGCCCCCAAGGAACGTGGCCGCTACGCCGGCTACATGGGTGCCGTGATGGCAGTGGCCACGGTTTCCGGGCCGCTGCTGGGTGGCCTGATCACAGATACGCTGAACTGGCGCTGGTGCTTTTACGTCCCGGTGCCGCTGGCGGTGATCGCCTTGATCCTGCTCCAGCTGAAGCTGCGCTTGCCGGTCAACGCGCACCGGACCATCAAGATCGATTACATCGGTAGTGTCTTTGTGGCCATCACCGCCGCATTGCCGATGTTGTGGGTGACCTTCGCCGGGAACGACTACGACTGGATCTCCTGGCAGTCCGCGCTCTTCCTCGTGGCTTTCGCACTGTCGGCGACACTCACAGTGATTGTTGAGCTGCGGGTCCCGGAACCGATCATCCCGATCCGTGTGCTGCGCAACAAGACCGCGGCATGGATGATCGTGGCCAGCCTTGGCGCCGGCGTCGGCATGTTCGGTTCAGGTGTTTTCCTGACCCAGTACTTCCAGCTGGGAAACGGGGTCACCCCGACGCAGGCCGGGTTGATGACGATCCCGATGATCCTGGGGCAGCTGCTCTCCTCCACGATTGGCGGTCAGATCGTCAGCAGGATGGGCCAGTGGAAGCCGGTGATGCTTGTGGGTTCCGTGCTCATGGTTATCGGGCTTGCCGGACTGGGAACCATCGACCACAACACCTCCTACCTGTTCGTGGCCATCTTCATGGCGCTGATGGGACTGGGCGTCGGCACCTTGGTGCAGAATGTGGTGCTGGCGGTCCAGAACACCGTCGATGTCACCGAGGTCGGTGCGGCCTCGGCTGCCATCGCCTTCTTCCGCTCCTTGGCCGGTGCCATCGGAGTCTCAATCCTCGGCGCGGTATTGACTACCCGGGTAGGCAGCAACATCGCCGCCGGACTGGACGAACTCGGGATCACCAAGAACGCGACTGCTGAGGGATCTGGCGATACCCAACTGGACCTCAGCGGACTGCCCGAGACGGTGCGCGAGGTGTTCCACGATTCATACGCCGATGCCTTCGGTCCGATCTTCATGATCGCTGCGGTCGTTGCGGTCATCTCCCTGATCGCTATCCTGGCGGTCCGTGGTACACCGTTGCGTACCACGGTGGGCATGGCTCCACCCAAGCCGGTGGAAACGCACGAAGCGCCCGAGTCCGATAAGGAGAACGACGCAGCAGCCACTGCCGTTGAGGCACGTGAACAGCCCGCAGAGAAAAGATAGATGTACCCGACGCCCAGCGACCTTGTTCCTTGGGCGTCGGGTGCTTGCGCAGCTGCGGAAAGCGTCCGGAAACAATCCACCGAACCAGCGCAAGGGCCTATGGCCCATGCACGCCCCGAAGCGGGCTCTGGCATAAGCTGGCCCTGAGCCATCCTTGGAT
>JBBSRY010000752.1:0-1543 GCA_038242595.1 Mycobacteriales bacterium | reverse complement strand
GGCTGGCCGGGACCGGGTTGCATGGGCTTTGAGGCTCGTGTGTAAGGTTCGTTGCGTGGAGCGCTACGCAGCCACCGGTTTTGTCGCCGGACTGCTTCTTAGCTGCCGCGACGGGGCCTGAAAGACCGGCCTCCTCGTCGCGGGGCTTTGTGCTGCTGCTGGTCGATATCTGTGAATCTCACCCAGAAATCCAGCCGGCTCCGTCATGTGATCCGGCTGTCACCTTCATAAGCCGATAGGACAATAACTCTCATGGGTACTCCCCGCACCTCCGGAATCCGCCCGCCGGTAGGCGATATTCCTGCTGGCCAGCCAAGTTGGAATCGTCAACGCCCCACCGAGATGGCCACCGCACGCTACACCGCGTTCACTCCGATTGACCTGCCCGACCGCACCTGGCCGAACAAGGTCATCACCAAAGCTCCGCTGTGGTGTGCGGTTGACCTGCGTGACGGCAACCAGGCCCTGATCGATCCGATGACGCCGGCCCGGAAACGTCGACTCTTCGACATGCTGGTCGCGATGGGGTACAAGGAAATCGAAGTCGGATTTCCCGCCGCATCCCAGACCGATTTCGACTTCGTCCGCGAAATCATCGAGCAGGACGCCATCCCCGATGATGTCCGCATCCAGGTCCTGACCCAGGCCAGACCGGAACTGATAGCCCGCTCCTTCGAGGCCCTCGAGGGTTCGCATTCAGCCGTCATGCATCTGTACAACTCCACCTCGGCCCTGCAGCGACGAGTGGTCTTCGGCCAGAACAAGGCCGGTATCGCCCGGATCGCCACTGATGGCGCCGAAGAGGTGTTGCGCTGGTCGGAAAAATATCCGGACACCGATTGGCGTTTCGAGTACTCCCCCGAGTCCTATACCGGCACCGAACTGGAGTATGCGGTCGATGTCTGCAACCAGGTGTCCAAGATTTGGCAGCCAACCCCCGATCGGCCGATGATTGTGAACCTGCCGGCCACCGTGGAGATGGCCACCCCAAATGTTTATGCCGACTCCATCGAGTGGATGCACCGCAATCTGGAGCGCCGCGACTCGCTACTGATTTCGCTGCACCCGCACAACGACCGCGGTACCGCGGTGGCAGCCTCCGAATTGGGGTATTTGGCCGGTGCCGATCGGATCGAGGGCTGCCTGTTCGGTAACGGGGAGCGCACCGGCAATGTCTGTCTGGTCACCCTGGGTCTGAACCTGTTCAGCCAGGGCATCGACCCGCAGATCGACTTCTCCGATATCGACGAGATCCGGCGAACCGCCGAGTACGCCACGCAACTGAAGGTGCCCGAGCGACACCCGTACGGCGGCGACCTGGTCTACACCGCATTCTCCGGTTCCCATCAGGATGCGATCAAGAAGGGCTTTGAACATCTGGGCCGCGACGCCGCGGCCGCCGGCGTACCGGTTGCCGACTTCACCTGGGCTGTCCCGTACCTGCCGATCGACCCGCATGACGTCGGGCGGTCGTACGAAGCGGTGATTCGGGTCAATTCGCAGTCCGGTAAGGGTGGCGTCGCTTACATCATGAAGAGCGAGT
>JBBSRY010000751.1:0-1546 GCA_038242595.1 Mycobacteriales bacterium | reverse complement strand
GGCGATGCCACCGGACATACCGGCGGCGAAGTTGCGCCCCGTGCCACCCAGCACGACGACGGTGCCACCCGTCATGTACTCGCAGCCGTGATCGCCCGTACCTTCGACGACTGCGCTCGCGCCGGAGTTGCGCACTGCGAAGCGCTCGCCGGCCACCCCGTTGAAGTACGCCTCGCCTTCGGTGGCGCCGTACAGCACCGTGTTGCCGACGATGATGTGCTCGGGCCCGAAACCTCCGAAGTCATTGGGTGAACGCACGATGATGCGGCCACCCGAAAGCCCTTTACCAACATAGTCGTTGGCATCCCCGACCAGGTCGAGCGTGATCCCGCGCGCGAGGAACGCGCCGAACGACTGACCCGCAACACCATTGAACTGGATGTGAACGGTGTCATCCGGCAGTCCGGCGTGGGTATATTTCCGGACCAGCTCACCGGACAGCATAGTACCCACCGTTCGATTGACGTTACGGATCGGCACGATGAAGCTGACCTTCTCCGCGCGTTCAAGCGCCGGCCGGGCCCGTTCGATCAACTGGTGGTCGAGCGCCTGCTCCAGGCCATGGTCCTGACCGCTGACACAATATCGAGCGACGTCGCTCGGCATGTCAGGTGCGTGCAGGACCCGGCTGAAATCGAGCCCGCTGGCCTTCCAATGGTCGATGCCCGGCTTCATGTCCAGGAGTCGGGTTTCGCCGATCAGTTGGTCGAACGTCCTCACCCCGAGCTGCGCCATCAGCTGGCGCACCTCTTCCGCGATGAAAAAGAAGAAGTTGACGACATGCTCAGGTTTGCCCGTGAAGCGCCGACGCAGAACCGGATCCTGGGTGGCCACGCCGACCGGGCAGGTATTCAAGTGGCACTTTCGCATCATGATGCAGCCCTCGGCGACCAAGGGTGCGGTGGCGAAGCCGAACTCATCGGCTCCCAGAATGCCCCCGATGACCACGTCGCGGCCGGTCTTCATCTGGCCATCGGCCTGGATCCGCACGCGACCGCGAAGGCGGTTTAACACCAAGGTCTGCTGGGTCTCCGACAGTCCGAGCTCCCAGGGTGTGCCGGCATGTTTAAGTGACGACAGCGGGCTTGCTCCCGTGCCACCGTCATGGCCGGCGATGGTGATGTGGTCCGCCTTGGCCTTGGCCACCCCCGCAGCGACGGTGCCGACGCCGACCTCGGATACCAGCTTCACTGATACTGAGGCCTTCGGATTGGCGTTCTTCAAATCGTGGATCAGTTGCGCCAGGTCTTCGATCGAATAGATGTCGTGGTGTGGCGGCGGCGAAATCAGCCCGACACCCGGCACCGAGCAACGCAACCGGGCGATGTAATCAGTCACCTTGTGGCCAGGCAACTGTCCACCCTCGCCTGGTTTAGCTCCCTGCGCCATCTTGATCTGAATCTGGTCGGCCGACACCAGGTACTCGGCGGTGACACCGAAACGTCCGGACGCCACCTGCTTGATGCGCGAGCGCAGCGAATCGCCCTGTTCGAGCGCGTAGTCGACCTGGATGTCGCCCTTGCCGATGATGTCGCTGAACTTCGTG
>JBBSRY010000750.1:0-1547 GCA_038242595.1 Mycobacteriales bacterium | reverse complement strand
CAACGGGCACCCGGCTGAGTCTGAAATCCGTTGACATAGCAGATTGAGTAGAGCCCAGCAGCCGGTCGCTCGGTGCTGTCTCTGGTGACTACCGTGACCCCAGGGTCGGGTGGATAGGTACCACCAAGTTGGTAGTCGACGACGGCACCTTCCGGCAGCAACTCAATCGATTCCGCAGTTCTGGCCGGGGAAGCAGCAACCGTGGGTTCATCGGTGGCACACCCGGTAAGCATGCAGCTGAGCATGGCAAGGACGACTATCAACCCACGGCAGGACACCGGAATGAGCATACGGATCGGTGATGGTGCGCGTAGGCGTGATCCAGCTCAAAGTTGGGCAAGACAGTGTGGTGAGACTTCCGACACCCAATCTTTCCAGCCTGATCGACCTGCTGAGATTCCCGGACCTGCCCGGTCCGGTGGACCTGTTGCGATTGACCACCGCCGGCCTCAAGGCCGCCGATCAGGCGATCGGTCTCGTCCCGCGGGTCGCCACATTGATCTTCGAAGTCGAAGCGATAGTGAGCAGGGTGAACGTGCTTGTCGGCCAGTTGGACCGTACGCACGCGCGGGCCGAATCGGTGGTGACCGGCGCCGCGGGAGTCACTACCCGCACCGAAACGGTGTTGGCCAGAGTGGAGCCACTATTGAACCGCTACGAACCGACACTGATGTCGTTGGAATTAATGCTGACCAGATTGGCCGAGACGACGAGTCCGGCAGAGGTCGACGCCATGGTATCGCTAATCAACGCGATGCCCGAGTTGGTGGACAAGCTGAACCGAGACATTCTGCCCACGCTGGACACCCTCGGCACGGTCGCCCCCGATCTGCGGGATTTGCTCGATGTGTCCAAGGAACTCAACGACATCCTTGGCAGCATCCCAGGTTTGGGCCGGATCAAGCGTCGCGTAGACGAGCAACAAGTCCTGGAAGATGGCTACCGGGCGGCTGAGGAGCCACCGGCGAAACCGCTGCGGAAAGAATAGTCAGCCGGTGGATGCAATGATCTGGGCAGGCGAGTAAGCCGGATCCAATTTTCCCCGGTCCTGCACCCTGACGCCGCACCCGCTGATCCACTGGAGTTTGAGAATGCCCGATAAAATAATGCCGCCCGAACCGGTGGCATCGCCGCTGCCGGGCCTGGTAGTCCCGTCGACCGAGGCCGCCCCGACGCTCTCGGTGACCGGAGCCCGCACTGCCGACGAAGTGGCGAATACGGTTTCCCCCGGGATGCGGATAGCGGCAGCCTGGTCTTGGCGTTTCCTGGCCGTCGCGGCGGCGCTGGGGCTACTCCTGTTCGCCATTGGATATGTTTCGGAAATTACCATTCCGGTGGCGATTGCACTGCTGCTCAATGCGTTGCTGAATCCGGTCCGGCAGGCATTGGTGAGCAAGGGTATGAAACCGGGGTTGGCTGCCGCCCTGGTTTTCGTCGTCGGGTTGTTATTGGTGGGCGGTGTGATCACGTTGGTGGTTCGACAGTTCATCGCCGGCGCCAAAGATTTGGCCGATCAGGTCGGAGGAGGTTTGGACAAAATCCAGAAT
>JBBSRY010000749.1:0-1554 GCA_038242595.1 Mycobacteriales bacterium | reverse complement strand
CGGCTCTGATTCTGCTGGCCGTCAACACCGCCCCGCATTGCATACCGGGGGGACGTATGATTGGTCATAAATATACCCTCTAGGGGTATGTGCACAGTTTAATTAAGCGTGTGCGGCTCGGCAGGATCTAGCCGGCGCAGCGCCCGGAGGAGACCAGATGAACGACGGCAGCAATAATCACCATGACGGTCAAGACACCGCGATCGCCACAGATCCTGACCGCTCCAAGGCAGGCTCGGGTGAACCTGCCGGTCATGACGCCGCCGCCGAACACGCTGGGCACGGTGGTCACGGGGCTGGACATGGGGATCACGTCGGGCAGTTCCGGCGGCTGTTCTGGATCATGTTGGTGATCGCGTTTCCGGTGGTCGGGTTCTCGCAGATGTTCGCGATGCTGCTGGGGTACGGCCTGCCGGCCGGCGGCGGCTGGCTGTGGATCTCACCGGTCCTGGGCACGGTGATGTACGGGTGGGGTGGGAAGCCGTTCCTGACCGGGGCGATGAGCGAGCTGCGGTCCCGCAAGCCCGGGATGATGCTGCTGATTGCGTTGGCCATCACGGTGGCGTTCGTGGCGTCCTGGGGATCTAGCGTCGGGATCTTGGACCAGGGTCTGGATTTCTGGTGGGAACTGGCTTTGCTGGTCGTGATCATGCTGCTCGGGCATTGGATCGAGATGCGCTCGTTGGCGCAGACTACCTCCGCGTTGGACGCATTGGCCGCGCTGCTTCCCGACGAGGCCGAGAAGGTCGATGGGGAGCAGATTGTCAGTGTGTTGCCCACCGAGCTGCAGGTCGGCGACGTGGTGGTGGTGCGACCGGGTGGCAGGGTCCCGGCCGACGGCCGGATCTGGCAGGGCTCGGCGAGTATGGATGAGTCGATGATCACCGGTGAATCCCGCTCCGTGCGCCGCAGCGAGGGTGAGCACGTCGTAGCCGGCACGGTGGCCACCGATTCCGGGATCCGGGTTCAGATCACCGCCGTCGGTGAGGACACCGCATTGGCGGGCATTCAACGGCTGGTCACCGATG
This sequence comes from Mycobacteriales bacterium, assembly GCA_038242595.1. Classification (GTDB taxonomy): domain Bacteria; phylum Actinomycetota; class Actinomycetes; order Mycobacteriales; family Nakamurellaceae; genus Nakamurella. Next base: position 526 of record JBBSRY010000749.1, on the reverse strand, counting down.
CGCAAAATTCGTCGTCCCGTGCGCAGCGAATCGCCGACACGGCTGCCGCCTGGCTGTTCTGGTTCGCGCTGGGCGCGGGTGTCATCACCGCGATCGTCTGGACCCTGGTCGCAGGGCCGGACGAGGCAGTGGTGCGGACCATCACGGTGTTGGTCATCGCCTGCCCGCACGCACTGGGGCTGGCCATCCCGTTGGTGGTGTCCATCGCCACCGAACGCGCCGCGCGGGGCGGCGTGTTGATCAAGGACCGCCTCGCCCTGGAGAGCATGCGCACCGTCAACACGGTGTTGTTTGACAAAACCGGCACGCTGACCAAGGGGGAACCGACTGTCACCGACGTCCACACCGTCGACGGTCATGATACCGACACGGTTCTCGCCGCGGCCGCGGCCGCGGAAGGCGATTCCGAGCATCCATTGGCCCTGGCCATCATCGCAGCGGCGAAGGCCCGCCACCTGAACGCCGGCGCGGCAACGGATTTCAAGTCCTCACCAGCCGTTGGGGTGTCCGCCCAGGTCGACGGCCG
>JBBSRY010000748.1:0-1558 GCA_038242595.1 Mycobacteriales bacterium | reverse complement strand
GCAAGAGAACTCATTCTCGTTGCTGGCGCTGAAACATTATTTCGACGAATTCGAAACCGCTGCTCCGAATTTCACGTCACGAGTGTGGTTTGGTGCCCAGTTTGCCGGCGAGCAGCCGTACGTCGGCTATTCCACGGATCGAACCGCGGTCAACATTCCGACCGCGGAACTGACCGCAGCGGGGGACACCTCGGTGACTCTCAGCAATGACGGCACTGGGCGGTTGTATTACCGGATCGGTCTGCAGACGGCCCCGGCAAATCTACAGCTCGACCCATTGGACCGAGGCTTTGTGGTGTCGCGTACGTACGAGTCGGTCGACGATTCGGCCGACGTCAGCCAAGACTCTGACGGCACCTGGCACGTCAAAGCCGGGGCTATGGTACGCGTACGGGTGTCGCTGGTCGCGCAGAGCGCGCGTACCCAGGTGGCGCTGATCGACCCGATCCCGGCCGGGTTGGAAATCCTCAATGCAGAACTGGCCACCACCCCACAGGAGCTGGCCGGCGAAGACCTGGACGGCAAAGACTCGGCAGCAACAGGTTTCGGCTATTGGCGCCGGAGTTGGTTCGATCATCAGAATCTCCGGGACGACCGAGCCGAAGCGTTCGCCGGCTTCCTGCCCGGCGGTGTCTACGAGTACACCTACCTCGCCACCGCGACCACCCTGGGATCATTCGTGGTCCCACCGCCCAGAGCCGAGCAGATCTATGCACCAGAGACTTTCGGTCGCGGCAGTAGCGCTGTGCTGGTGGTGGAGTGAGCTGGCCGGAGCTGGCAGACTCGACGGGTGCCGTACCTGCGCCCCAACACCGAGACCGATCAGCTCCCGATCCGAGCCCATCTACCGGAGCTACTGGCAGCACTGCAGGAGAACGGCGCCGCCGTTCTGGTTTCGCCGCCCGGTACCGGCAAGACAACCTTGGTTCCGCTCGCACTTGCCGATGCGCTGACCGGCCGCATCATCGTTGCGCAGCCGCGACGAGTCGCAGCGCGGGCGGCGGCGCAGCGGATGGCGTCGTTGATCGAAGAGAAGGTCGGCCACTCCATCGGGTACAGCGTCCGCGGAGAAAGCAAGCGCAGTAAGCACACCAGGGTGGAGGTGGTGACGACCGGACTGCTGGTACGCCGAATGCAGCATGATCCGGAGCTGGCCGGGGTGGCAGCGGTGGTGTTGGACGAGTGCCATGAAAGATCACTGGAAACCGACCTCGCGATGGCATTTGCAGTTGATATCCGAGCCAATCTTCGTCCGGAATTGCTGCTGCTGGCGATGTCGGCGACAACCCACGCCGCCTCCATCGCCAGGACCTTGGGCGGGGCCGAAATAGCTCCGGCCGATTCAGCTCCGGCTGGTTTAGCCCCGGCCGATTGCGCGCCCGTCGAATTAGCTCCCGCCACACAGGTTCCCATTGTGGAAGCCACCGGTGCGATCCATCCGCTGGAAATTCGCTGGTGTGCCCCACCGGCGGTGATCCAGCCCGCCCAGGGCACCAGGGTCGACCCCGCGCTGTTGCGTCATGTGGCGGCGGTGACCCGGCTGGCGGTGGCGCAGACG
>JBBSRY010000747.1:0-1561 GCA_038242595.1 Mycobacteriales bacterium | reverse complement strand
GTCCCCGCCAGTCCTCGTCGTAGGCCATCCCATGAGGTTACCCAATTGCGCGTTATTACCTAATTCAGGATGCAGATCGAGTGGGAGGTGGTAGCCGATCAGGTTGATGTCCGCCGCCAGCAGTCGCGCAAGCCGACGCCGCTGAGGGCCGATGATCCGCGGATTTTCACCACGCCAGAAGTAGCCGTGGTGAACGATCAGAGCTTGAGCACCTTCCTGAACGGCCCGTTCGACAACCGCCAGACTCGCGGTCACCGCAAAAACCGCGCGCGAAACGACAGGTGCGCCTTCCACCTGCAAACCGTTTGGACAATAATCCTTTATCCCGGATGGGTCGAGCAGTTCGTCCAGATAACGGACCAGATCGGACGTACTGACCAGGTCGGGCGTACGGTTCATGTTGACCTCCTTGCCCCGCATTCAGGAGCCTGTCTGACTTGAAGAAATACTGGTTGCTGTTTGCCCAGGGCGTGACCGTTATTCTCGCCGCCCTGTTCGTGCTCGCCACGCTGAGACCCGAATGGTTGCCAGAACCGATGCAGTCGACCGCGCCCGTTCAAGGAAGAGTACCTCCCGCTGGCCCGGGCGTTTCCGGGAAAAATGGAAGTTCGGGTGTGACCCGGGGACCAGGAGGCTTGGACAGTAGGGATACGGCTGAACCCGGCGCTGACCGGGCGCTTCTACCGGGGGCTGCCGAAAAGACGCCGGCGCCGACCATTCTGTCATACAGCGACGCAGCGCGCCGTGCCACGCCGGCAGTGGTCAACATCCTCACCGGTGATCTGGCCATTACCGGTCCCGGCAATCCGTTTCTGCGCGATCCCAAGTCTCTTCGCAAAGGCGACACGCCGCCACTACCGGATCCGGCCTCGAACCTGGGCTCGGGGGTGATCGCCAGCGCGGACGGATACATTCTGACCAATCATCATGTGCTCGAAGAACAGAGTGAAACGGAGGTGGTATTGGCCGACGGCGAGCGAATTCGCGCGAAGCTGGTCGGCAGCGACCCCGAGACCGACCTGGCCGTTCTTAAGGTGGACCGGAAGGGCCTGCCTGCGATTGAGTTTGGTGATGCGGCCAAGGCACAGGTTGGCGACGTGGTATTGGCAATAGGTAACCCGTTTGGCGTCGGTCAGACAGTGACGATGGGCATCATCTCGGCACTCGGACGCACCCAACTCGGCATCAACACCTTCGAGAATTTCATTCAGACCGACGCCGCCATCAATCCCGGCAACTCCGGCGGTGCGTTGGTTGACACTTCGGGTCGTCTGATTGGCATTAACACCGCGATTTACTCGCGAACCGGTGGCTCGCTCGGTATCGGCTTCGCGATTCCGTCAACGACGGTCCAGGATGTCATGCAGCAGATCATTGCCAATGGTCGCGTAATCAGAGGCTACATCGGTGTGGAGCCGCAGGACGTGACCCCCGAACTGGCTCAAGCCTTTCGTTTGCCGCGCCAGGACGGTACGATCATCGCGGGCGTCATGCGCGGCGGCCCTGCCGAGAAAGCGGGAGTCAAGGTTGGCGACATTCTGGTCCGCATGGACGGGCAGCC
>JBBSRY010000746.1:0-1563 GCA_038242595.1 Mycobacteriales bacterium | reverse complement strand
GCGCAAGCTTTCCGCGGTGGCCCTGTTTGCGGCCGCTGCAATGACCCTGGCCGCCTGTGGCACCGATGACAACAGCGCCGCATCCAGTAGCGCCGCTTCCAGTAGCGCCGATTCCAGTAACAGCGTGGCGCCTGTCGCCAGCAGCGAGGCCGCACCGCCTAGTGATGCTGGCACCTCGGCCAGTTTTCAATGCGCCACCGGCGATCTGCGTTCCGCCGGCTCCACCGCGCAGGGCAAGGTGATGGAAGAGTGGATCCTGGCCTTCAATGAAAAATGCGGCGCCAATGTTCAGGTCTACGGCGGCGGCGGATCCGGCAAGGGAATCACCGACTTCACCGGCAACCAGGTCGACTTCGCCGGTTCGGACTCCGCTTTGAAGCAAGATCAGGCTGCGGCGGCCAAGACCGACCGTTGCGCCGACGCCGACGCCCTCAACCTCCCGTTGGTCACCGGTCCGATCGCGCTGGCCTACAACCTGCCGGGCGTCGACGGACTCGTCCTCAACGGCCCCACCCTGGCCGGCATCTTTGCAGGCAGCATCATCAATTGGAACGATCCGGCCATCGCCGCGTTGAACTCTGGCGCCACCCTGCCGGACCTGGCCATCCAGTCCGTGCACCGCGCCGAGGACTCCGGAACGACGGAGAACTTCACCAAGTACCTCAAGGCCGCTGCGCCGGACGCCTGGACATTCGACCCGGCCAAGGCGTGGGCTGCCCCCGGCGGCATCGCCGCTCAGGCCTCCGATGGTGTTGGACAAGAAGTCAAGGGCCGCGAAGGCAGCATCGGCTACCTCGAGTGGGGCTACGCCACCGACAACGATCTGAGTGTTGCTCAGATCGACAGTGGTAACGGTCCGGTCGAACTGACCGGTGAGAGCGCCGGTAAGGCCGTCTCGGCCGCCGAAGTTGTCGGCAGCGGAGCCGATCTGGCGCTGAAGCTGGACTACGCCACCGACGAAGCCGGGGCCTATCCGATCATCCTGGTCACCTACGAGATCGTCTGCTCGGAGAACAACGGCGACAAGCTCGCGGTACTCAAGGCAGTCCTCGGTTACGCAGCGACCGAAGGCCAGGCCATCCTGCCCGAGGTTGGCGCCGCACCGCTGCCGACCGAGATCCAGGAAAAGGTCATCGCCTCCATCCAGGGTCTGAATTAGTCCCACCCAGGAATCACCCAGTGCACAACGGCCCGCCCGTTCACCGCCCATCGGTGACGGGCGGGCTGAGCACTGCCACCGCAGCCGTCGGGTCGACCCGCCACTTCCGGAAAACATTTGTGATGACCCAGTTCGAGGGGAAATGTCCACTACACAAGGCAACTCAAGTCAGAGTCGTGACGTCATGACTGACCGGCTCGAGGACGGCGAGAACCGGGCCGAGAACACACCGAAGGATGCCGGCATCGACTTCGGTGTTCTGGCCAAGACACCGGCGGCAGATGTGGTGGCGCAGAAAATGCAGGCAGCAACCACGGCCGCCGCTCGGGCGCTGCACCCCGCCCCACTGACGGGGCGGACTAAGGTCACCGAGGTGGCCGGCACACCCTCGAGTATCAGTGGTT
>JBBSRY010000745.1:0-1573 GCA_038242595.1 Mycobacteriales bacterium | reverse complement strand
ACTTCCCGCGCTGGGCATCCTGCTCGGTGTGGGAATGGGGGCCAACCCGCTGCCGGTGCTGTTCGGCGATGGTATTGGATCACTGTTGCTGATCATCGGCACCATGTTGACCGGCGCGGGACTGCTCTGGTCCGCGCGGATTGCCCGATAGTCGTGTGGACGGCCCTGGCTCTGGTGGCGCTGGCATCGGTCCTCTGGCCAGACCGGCCCGCCCGGTTAGGGCTGTTGCAGCCCGCGCGCGAGGTTACCGAACCACGGCGGTCTGTCGACCCGCGGACCAGGCGAGCGGTGCTGATCGGCGCCGCACTACTGGCAGTTTCGCTGCTGTGCCTCCCTGATTTGCTGGAGATCGCCGTCCCGGTCGCCGTTGCGGTGGCCGTCTGTTCCCGCAGGCTCTCCATCAAACCCACTGCGGAGCGCAGATCGGCCGACCGTCGACAGTTGGCCGCAATATGCGATTTGGTTGCCACCTGCTTGGCTGCCGGCATGGCGACCGGCGCGGCGTTGATCGCCGTGCTCGACCAACTCGCACCGGCCACATCGAAGGAGCATCGCCCTTCGGCTTCGGTGACGGCGCTGCGCGCGGTGGCCGCCCTCTTGGTCTTGGGCGCCGACCCTGCTCGTGCCTGGTCGCCTGCAGATTTGGTTCCAGAGTTGATTCCGATTGTGGCTGCGGCTAGACGATCCACTGTGGGGGGAGTTGGCCTGGCGCAAGCGGTTCGAGATCAGGCCACCGCGCTGGGCGGAGAGGTCGCTGATGATCTGGAACGCAGGGCAGGCCGAGCGGGGGTGCTCATGGCGGCGCCCCTGGGTCTGTGCTTTCTACCGGCTTTCATTTGTTTGGGGCTGGCGCCGGTGATCATCGCCCTGTTGGCCGATCTTGGTCTTGGCTGAGCACCGACGACTGGAGATGTTTTGTCCACAAGGGGTTTTTGATCCACATTCCAGACTGGGGCGTTGAAGCCGACAGGCCGCTGGGCAACGCTGAAAACATCCCGACACCGGGTCGGGGGGAGGAGGACAACGTGGCTATGTTGCAACGCATGAGGCGCAGACTCAGTCTGCGCCAGGTGTTTCCACCGGAAGTTGATAACGGCGAAGCCGACCCGCGGATCATTGCGGAGCCGGCGGCTGAGATCACCGAGGGCGAAAGTGCCTACGGCGACGAAGGAATGAGCACCGTCGAGTACGCGGTCGGGACGGTAGCGGCGGCGGCTTTTGCTGCCGTGCTGTATCGCATCGTCACCGGGGATTCGGTTATCGCCGGTTTGACGAATTTGGTCAATTCGGCGATGAACACTTCGTTCTGATGCGGAGCCGATTCCGGCCGGGTACACACATGGACCGCTGTCCTGTGACTCTCGGCCTCAAATCCGAGGATTGCAGGGCAGGGTATCGGAACCGGGCAAGGGTTCGGAATACTCACCACCAGACAGGGCGAGAGCATCGTGGGAAGCGGTGGTCTCGCGTCGATCGTGACAGCCTTGATCGTGTTCGCACTGATGATGTTCGCACTGATCGAGGCAGTGTCACCGTCGAAGCGGCGTTGGTGTTGCCGGCGCTGGTGCTGGTT
>JBBSRY010000744.1:0-1576 GCA_038242595.1 Mycobacteriales bacterium | reverse complement strand
CAAACCGGCGACCCACTCCTGTTCCCGGGGCTGTGCACCCGCACCGGTCGGGGCACTACCCGACTCGGGCCACCAGATTCGCTCCATCTAAATCATCTTCTCAACCTACTGGGGCCGCGCGGCACTACGGTGTGGGGATGGAAATCCTCCGGTATACCGCGTTCTCCGCCGACCCGGCAGGCGGCAATCCGGCCGGTGTCATCCTGGATGCCCGCAGCTTGTCCGATCTCGAAATGCAGGCAGTGGCGGTCGATCTCGGGTATTCGGAGACGGTGTTCGTCTTTCCGCAGGACGACGGGACGGCCGGTATTCGCTACTTCTCACCAGAAGCCGAAGTGCCGTTTTGCGGTCATGCGACCATCGCCGCCGGTGTTGCGCTGGCGGAGCGCAACGGCCCAGGGGTGGTCATCTTTCATGCCCTACCGGGCGATATCCAGGTGCGTAGTTCGATAGCCGGCGATGTGGTCACTGCCTCCTTGACATCCATCACCCCGGTGGTGACTGAGATCGAACCGGCGGTGGCTGCGCAGTTGTTGGACATTCTCCAGCTGTCGGAGGCTGATCTGGATCCAGCGCTACCGCGCAGGATCTGTGACGCCGGAAATCCGCATCCGGTGGTGATGGTGCGATCTCGCGACATTCTGGACGCGCTCGAATATGACTTCGATGCGTTGAGAATTCTGATGTCGCAACAACAGTGGCCGGCGACAATATTGGTGGCATTTCGTGAGGGCAATACCGCATTTACGGCCCGGAATCCGTTTCCGCCGGGCGGCGTTCGGGAGGATCCCGCCACCGGCTCGGCCGCAGCGGCGCTCGGGGGATATCTGCGTCAGCTGGGAGCAATCACAGTTCCCGCCCAACTCACCGTGCACCAGGGCGCCCATGTCGGGCGCCCTGGAGTACTCACGGTTGATGTCAGCGAGTCCGGTGGGATTGTGGTGACCGGAACTGCTGTCCAGATTGGCGATTAACAGATTTTGACGTTGATCTGCTTGATCTGGGTGAACGATTCGAGAGCACCCTCGAGGGAGAACTCGCGGCCGATACCGCTGCTCTTGTAACCGCCATAAGACTGGCCGATGACCTGGCCACCGCCCTGATTGACCTGCACCCAGCCGGATTCGATCTTGTGCGCGGTATCCAGCGCATCATTCAACTGCTTGGCCCACACGAAAGCGGCCAAGCCGTAATGGGAATCGTTGGCCATTTGGATGACCTGCTCACGGGTCTTCCACGGAATGGCAACCAGCACCGGTCCGAAGATCTCCTCCTGGGCGATCCGCCACGAGTTGTCGACATTGGCAAAGATCGTTGGGGCTTGGTACAACCCGTCCAACCCGTCCGGAACCTTGCCGGCGCCGTCCAGTGCGACTCGCACGCCATCCTGTCCGCGTCCGTCCTCGATGTAGTTGAGTACCTGGTCGTACTGTTTTTGATTGATGATGGCGCCCATATCGGTGGCCTCATCCAGCGGATCGCCGACCTTGAGCAGTTTGACCCTGTCGACCAGTCGGTTGACAACATCATCGAATACGTCTTCGTGCACAAAGAGTCTGGAGCCGGCGGTGCAGCT
>JBBSRY010000743.1:0-1580 GCA_038242595.1 Mycobacteriales bacterium | reverse complement strand
TGGCCATGGCTGCGGCGCTGGCAGTTTTTCCGATCACGAACCCCCACCCGGCCAAGAATCCGGACCAGGGTCCCAGTCGCTCGCGACCGTAGACGTAGGTTCCGCCCGAGGTGGGATAGACGGCTGCCAGTTGGGCCGAAGTAGTGGCGTTGCAGAACGCCACCATGGCCGCCACGACCAGCCCGACCAGCAGACCTGATCCGGCCGCGGTCGCAGCAGGGGTGAAGGCCGCGAACACCCCGGCGCCGATCATCGAGCCCAGACCGATGACGGAGGCGTCGAATGTGCCCAGCCGACGAGTGAGGGCGCCGGGTTCACTCATCTGAGATGTCCGGTGGGGAAGACTTTGGCGGCGTGTGCAGGACCTGCAGCCGCACTGCTGCACGCATTAGTTCACGCATCGCACTTCCGATTTCAAGCACCAATGTCCAGTACCGATATCGAAACCCGATATCGGCGCGGTTCTACGGTATATCCGCTGCCTGGCTGGACTCAGACGCGGGTCGCCGCAGGTTGTTGGACTGCAATTTTTCTCCCTTCGGCCTTGGACGATGGCGAAAGGGGGCCCGACTCCTGGGTAAGTACTATGAACCAGCCAAGTTTCAGAGCGAAGCCCCCACCAACGGAGACACCATGAACCTGCACCCCGCGCCGGCGCCGAGACAGCCGATGGTCGGTGCGGTCGACGTCCTGCTGCTGGATCTGGTGACCTGATGAACCCGACCGCCACCCAGCAACCGGTACTCGTCATCATGGGCGTCTCTGGCTCTGGAAAGTCAACCGTGGCAGGCATTCTCGCCGGCCAACTAGGTTGGGATCTCGAAGAGGGGGACGATCTGCACCCCATCGAAAACGTCGAAAAGATGCGTTCCGGACAGCCACTCGATGACGAAGACCGTTGGCCGTGGCTGGATGCGGTCGCTTCGTGGATTGTGGAACACACGACGGCCGGCATCCCTGGCATCATTACCTGCTCGGCGCTCAAGCGGATCTATCGGGATCGGATGCGCGGTCCGAATGTGGTTTTCGTCCTTCTTTCCGGTTCCAAGGAGGAAATCGGAAATCGGTTGTCCACCAGGCTCGATCACTACATGCCGGCGTCGCTGCTGGACACCCAGATCACCACCTTGGAACCGCCGGGACCGGATGAGAACAGCCTGGTGGTTGATGTCGGACGTCGGCCGGCCCAGGAGGCCGCCGAGATCATCAATCGACTTGGTTTGAAGCCGGAGAGTTTCTCCTCGGCGCTGGGCGCGCAGCACCCGGGGCTGTCGTCGGCGCCGGTGACGACGAACGAGTAGACCGCGGCACGAGGTTTGGCCGGCTCAGGAACTTTTCTCGCCCTCGTCCGGCTCGCGTTCCTTGCGCCGCAGAAGGTACGCCGTGAGACCCAACATGAGCACGAGAACGCCAACAATGGCGATCTCCCACATGGCATCGGAAAATATTGTGCCCTTGCCGATGTCATCGGCAGCCTTGACCGACAGCACGACAATCTCCTTAATCGAGGCTTTGATGCCGACCAGCAGAAACGGCTCCGCAATCAACTCTCGTTTGGCGATGGTGATGCGAACGCAAAC
>JBBSRY010000742.1:0-1581 GCA_038242595.1 Mycobacteriales bacterium | reverse complement strand
GCAGAGCTACGTCGCAGAGAGAGATTGCACAACACCCTCGCGATCTCTGATGTTTTCCAGGAACCGACCTTTGGGCACATGAGGACTATCAATCATCCTGGCAACCTGGTTCTGAGCGCGCTTGCAGATCGCGTCCTCACCGAACTCGGTGTATCCAGGGTTTCGCAGGACCCTGGAAGAGAGCTCTTGAACGAAACGCAGTCACCGCGGGAGGAAGCCGTCATCGCGGCTTTCGGCCTGGCAGATCCACCGGTGCCCGATTGGCGGGTGGGTGGCGTGCGAACCACTACCGAGACAGTCCGACAGGCTCATCTCCAGTGGTATCGGGAGCATCCGGATGCGGTCGAAGCGGGCGTGCAGCGCCATGCGGTGACATTGCAGATGCTGGGGTTGATGTGAGGTCGTCTTCGCTTTCAACACCCGTTACCGGAGCGGTTCCCGATCTCCCTGTCATTGGGCCTGGTTCCGATGGGGTTCCGCTTTACGCCGCTCAAATCTGTGCGATGGTCGCCCGGTTGACTGGCTCAAACCCCGCACCGGTTGTTGATGACCTCGAAGGAATGACGTCATCTGATGGTCCGATGCATCTTCATTTCACCGATCGGCTATTCGGAAACACTCCGCGGGAGGCGGCCGACCGCGTCGTGGAGATGGCCGCGCGACGCCCGATAACAGTTACCCTGCACGATCTTCCGCAGCCCTCCGACGGACCCGATCGGATGATCAATCGAGCTGCCGCCTATCGTCGGGTTGCCGATGCGGTGGATGCGTTGGTGTGCAACAGCTCCCATGAAGCGGCGCTCCTGCGCGAGTTCTGCAGACCGACCACAGCGGCCGAGCCCGAGGTCATCCCGCTGCCGGTGATTCGGCACCTCAATCCTGGGCAAGATCACCGGCAGGATATCAAGGCCGTGGCAATTCTCGGGTACTTTTACCCCGGTAAGGGACATGCCGAGATCGTCGAAGCAGTCGCCGAGGCGAGGGTTATCCAGCCGCGACTCACTGACGATCTCACCGTCATGGCTCTGGGCGCTCCCTCCAAGGGGCATGAATCAGATGCTGTCACGATGGTGGCCTACGCCAAGTCCAAAGCCATTTCCCTTGCTATCACCGGCTTTCTGACCGAAACGACACTGGCCGACCACTGCCGACGGATAGCGGTCCCGGCAGCGGCCCATCAACATGTTTCGGCCTCGGGCTCGGTGAATAGCTGGATCGGCTACGGGCGGCGACCGCTGGTTCCCGATACTCGCTATTTCCGAGAGATGGACCAGCTACGGCCAGGATGCCTGACCCTCTACTGTCCCTCCGACCTTCCCGACGCATTGCTCCAGGGCCTGCGTCACCCGGCCTCCACCTGGACAGCGGGCCAGATAAGTCTCGGGCCGGACCTGGGTGAGGTCGCCGGTAGATATCTTGCATTCTGGTCAGCAGTGTTCGGGTGAAGGATCAGACCGGGCCACCGTGGGGTACTGCCATTCCTGGTAACCGATGGGACCTTCTGGACGGACGCCTCCCCGACGCTGACCCCCTCGTATCGGTCATCATTGTTCACTTTCAACAGCAGAGCGAACTCGACAG
>JBBSRY010000741.1:0-1588 GCA_038242595.1 Mycobacteriales bacterium | reverse complement strand
GACGCCGCAGCCAATCGCGCAGGCCGGAATGTCGAAACATGCTCCCACCACCGGGGTTCCGGCAGGTAGGCCGGTGTGCACCGAGCCGGCGTCGTGCAGTGGCGCCACCGGTAGCGGCCGAATGATCGGTGCCAATAGGTGCTCCCGGTGCTGCAGACCGGTCAGTTCCAATACATTCTCCGAATAAAGACCCGAATTGTCCAGCCGACCGAATGGCAGCGACGCATCGGTGGCATCGGTTGCCCGCAGGCCGGTAAAGCGTTGAACCACAACATCTTTGACATAACCGGCAGTGACGGCCGAGTCCAAGATCTCCGGGTGGTATCTGTCGAACCAGGCCAGGATCGGAGCCGCCGCCCCCGGAAACATCGCGTTGCCGTTTTCAACGAAAATTGCTGTCATCGCGCCGTTGTCGGTCCATTCCTGCAGAATCTCCGCAGCCCGGCCGTCCATCCAGGACGTACCCGGGGCCACCGCCATGCCCTGCGCGTCGGTCAACCAACAACCATCTCCCTGACCGGTGATGGCCACCAGTGCCGGGGGATCACCGGTGAAATCGCAGAGCACTTCCCGGATGACGGCGGCGACATCGCAGACCATCGCGTCGATGTCCTGTTCGACGTGGCCCTTCCGCCGATGATGGAGCGCAACGCCGCGTGAGGCCACCTTGATCACCGCGCCGGCCTCGTCGAACAGCGCTGCTTTGGCCATCGAAGTTCCGATGTCTACACCCAGAAGTACCACCATCACTTACCTTCGTATTCCACCAGCATGTCGACATTGGCCTGCGAGTGCGAGCTGGGATCAAAGACGTAACCCAACCATTCCCTGGCCAACCGCCTGGCCAGTTCCAGTCCGATCACTCGTTGGCCGAAGGTCACCACCTGGCAATCATTTGACAGGATGGAACGTTCGACACTGAAACTGTCATGGGCCACGGTGGCTCGAATTCCGGGTACCTTGTTGGCGGCGATGGCTACCCCGATGCCGGTACCGCAGATCAGGATGGCCCGATCGGCCGCACCATCGCAAATCATCTGACCGGCCCGAAATCCGACTTCCGGGTAGGCGCATCCGTCGACAGCTGAATTCTGGATGCCGACATCCACCACCGAGCTCACCCGCGGGTCGGCGGCCAGGTCGGCTTTGATCACGTCCTTGTACTCTTGGCCGGCGATATCACTGCCGATCAGCATGCGAAAGCTCATGCCAACACCTTTCCGATTGCTCTCATGCACAGCGCCATCGAGGTGGCACCCGCGTCCACGGTGCCAACACTGCGTTCGGCAAGGGGTCGCGCCCGTCCCAGTCGCGGGACCAAATCCGCAGTAGCAATTGCCTTCTTGGTGCAGACATCGGCTGCCTCGCTCCAGGCGGACGCCAGATCCTGGCCGTGGGCAATGTTGTCGTTCAGTGCCACCGCAAAGGGTTCTAGGGCGTCATACATAGTTTTGTCGCCGAGCCGACATTTGCCCAGTCGCTGCAGCGCAGCGGTTCCGGCCGTCACCGCGCGACCGACGGCTTCGGCAGACGGCCTGTCCTGATTGCCCAATTCGGCGCCGGTAGCAGTGAGGATCGCGCCCCAGAG
>JBBSRY010000740.1:0-1588 GCA_038242595.1 Mycobacteriales bacterium | reverse complement strand
GGTCAGAGTGGTCAGGATCGGGTTGTTGCTAGCGGCAACGGTGACCGGGTCGGCGGCCATTCCGTCAACCGAACCGGCACCCGACGGGTTGGCTTCGGCGTAAGCGGCGCAACCGGCACCGACCATTCCACCGGCCATTGCATCGCCGGAGGTCATCGCCTCACTGGTCATGGCGTCGGAGCTCATCGCTTCTGAGGTCATAGCCGACGAAGCAGCCGACGAGCTGCCGGCGGCTGGGGCATCGGAACTGCCGCAGGCTGCGGTGAGGGCCAAGGCGGCCCCCGTGATGGCGACCAAGAAGCCGCGTGTCTTAAAAGACATGACTGGTAGTTCCTTTCCTGTTGAGCACTTATTTGCTCTGGTGGGCTGTTTTTGGGCGCATGAAACCACACGCCCTGCTGTGATGGGAATTTTTGGAAGAAGTTCACGGTCGTGGGTCCAGCGGATCAATTCACCGTGACAACTCGCGAGTCGTAACCCGTGGCACCGTCGGGAAGAACTCCTTGGACGGCGTCTGTTTGCACCTCCCCGTTGGCATCGGTGGCGCGGCTTCTGATCGTGTGCTGACCAGGGGCTGCGTCCCAGACATAGGACCACTGACGCCAGGTGTCAATGCTGGCCTCGGTGGAAGTTTTTGCTTCCTGCCATTCACCGTCGTCGATTTGAACTTCGACTTTGGAGATACCGGTGTGTTGGGCCCAGGCGACTCCGCCGATGGCAAACTTGCCAGCGGGAATCTGCTGGAAAGATTTGGGGGTGTCGATCCGGTTGGCAGTTTTGATGGGGCCTTCGACGCCCCAGCCGCGGTCGGTCCAGTAAGCGGTCTGCTGATCGAAGCGGGTCACCTCGAGTTCAACAACCCACTTGGTGGCCGAGACGTAACCGTAGAGACCAGGGACAACCATCCGAACCGGGAAGCCATGTTCGAACGGCAGGACTTCGTCATTCATCTTGAATGCGAGCATCGCGTCCCGGCCATCGACCAATGCGGCCAGTGGCGAACCGATTTCCATTCCGTCCGAAGATCGGGACATCACCATGTCGGCGTCAGCCGAAGGTGCGGCTTCCTTGAGCAGGTCCGACAGCCGGGCGCCCTGCCACTTCGCATTGCCGACCAGTGATCCACCGATTTCGTTGGAAACGCAGGTCAGCGTAACCATTCGTTCGATAATGGGTCGGTCCAGCAGGTCCTGGTAGTTGATGACGATTTCTTTTTCGACCATGCCGTGGATACGAAGTTCCCAAGTGGTGGCATCGAGCCTGGGCACTGTCAGCGCAGTGTCGATGCGGTAGAAATCCTCGTTCGGAGTGACGTAGGAGACGATGCCGGGATTGTCCAGCTGGTAACCCGCCGGCAGCGGCTTCATCTTGTCCAGCGACACCGTCGACACTGTCTCGGCAGCGGCGGCTTCCCGAGAGGCTTCTGCCGAGGCCGAAGTGGGAATGACACGGGAAAGTCCGCCACCAACGACAGCCAAACCAGCCCCAGCCGTGGCGAACTGCACGAACCTGCGACGATTCGGCCCGGCATCCGGCGCTGTTTCGCGGTCTTCTTGCGGTGTGAAGAGTTTGCTCAGCAGGCCGATTC
>JBBSRY010000739.1:0-1595 GCA_038242595.1 Mycobacteriales bacterium | reverse complement strand
GCACCTGCCCTACGACCGACCGCCACTGTCCAAACAGTTGCTGACCGGCGCCTGGGAGGCCGATCGACTCCAGCTGACCACCCAGGACCGGCTGGCCGACCTTCACGTCACCGTGCAACTGGGCAAACACGCGGTGGCCCTGGCTATTGGCGGGTTCGGCGTGGGCCCGGTCATTTGCCTGAATGACGGTAGTGAACTGCCTGCCGATACTGCCGTAATCGCCACCGGCTGCAGCCCGCGCCGGCTACCCGGCACCCAGCCGGGGACCACCGGTCTGCATACCCTTCGCACCCTCAACGATGCCCAACGACTGCAAGCCGAACTCGGTGTCGGTCGGCGGATCGTGGTGATCGGCGGTGGCTTCCTCGGGATGGAGGTGGCCGCGGTGGCTCGGATGAGAGGAGCGCAAGTCACGGTGATCTCGCCTCGGGAACCAATGGTGGGGGCGGTTGGCCGGGCCGTGAGTGCTGCCCTGGTCGACCTGCATGGCGAGAATGGTGTCCGGATGCTGATCGGGCGCTCAGTCGAGGAAATAGTAGCCGACGCCGGCCGGGTCACCGGGATTCGGCTGACCGATGGCCGTGAGATTCCCTGCGACACGGTGGTGGCGGCCATCGGCGCTGCGCCGAACACCGACTGGTTGACCGGCAGCGGACTGAGGATCGATGATGGGGTGGTCTGCGACGCCGGACTCTTGGCCGCACCCGGTGTCTACGCAGCCGGAGATGTAGCTCGCTGGCGGGATCACCGGAGCGGGCGATTGCTCAGGGTGGAGCACCGGATGCATGCCACCGAATCGGCGGCGGTTGTCGCGGCAAACATCATGGGGCACGACCTGGTGTATGCCCCGGTGCCGTTCTGGTGGTCCGACCAATACTCCGCGAAAATTCAGTTCTACGGGTGGCCGTCGGCCGCCGCGCATCTCTGGCAGGGCGACCTGACTGACCGCAAGGCCGTGGTGCTCTACACCGACGAAACCGGCTCCCTGACCGGCGTTCTGGGTTGGAACTCGATCAAACAGACCAGGGCCGCGCGGGAACTGCTCATCGGCGGCGCCTGCCTGGGTGACGTTGGCCAGACAAGGCCACTGGCTGCTGGGTGAGTCGGGCCGCCTGGATTGCTGGACTGCCCGTCAGCGGTTGACGATGCCGCGCTGCCAGCCGCGGACTTGCGGGTTTACGATCGACGGCGTCCATCCCTGGGTGATCCAATCCACGGTGGCCCTGGACATCTCGCGTCGAAGATCGGTGATGCTGTGTTCGGAGGTGGCCCCCTGATGCGGGGTCAGGATCACCGATGAGATCCCGCGGAGCGGGTGGTCACTGGGCAAGGGTTCGGGGTCGAAGACGTCGAGGGCGGCCCCGGCGATGCGGCCCGAAGTGAGCGCGTCGACGAGAGCGGACTGATCGATGAGGCCGCCCCGGCTGGTGTTCACCAGATACGCACCGGGTTTCATTGCCGACAGCGTGGATGCGTTGATCAGATGATGGGTCGTGTCCGAGACGGGCACGTGCAGACTGATGAAATCGGACTGCGCTAAAAGTGTTGACAAATCGACTGATTCGATGCCTTCCACCGCGCCGCCCACTAGGTCG
>JBBSRY010000738.1:0-1601 GCA_038242595.1 Mycobacteriales bacterium | reverse complement strand
TGGTGTCCAGCCCGTGAGGCCCGATATGGCTCTGCACCAGAGTCTGACCCGGATTGGCCACCGCGCTGCGGGGATACTGTTGTAGGGCGCCGGACTGCGTCTGGTTCTGGGTTGGTCCATTCGGCGGGGCGATAATCACGGACGGGTCCGGAATCAGGTCGGCAAGCAGCGGTGTCAGATCGGCGTAAATGGTTGCTGCGTAGGCAGCTTGCGAGCGCTCGGCAAATTCCGTCGGGGTGAGTCGCCCGCCCGACAAGGCTTCGGAAAGGTAGGCCGCAACCCGCTCCCGTTCCTGGGTGGACACTCGGAGCTGGTAGGTCGCCGGTGTTTGATCAGCCGGAGTGTGATCAGCCGGAGTGTGATCAGCCGGGCCCGGCGGGTCCGGTGTCGTCGAGTCCGGTGTCGTCATGTCGATATCCTAGCCAGCACCGTCGGCCCCCCCTGAGAAGTCCGCGAGTTCAAATGTCCGCCATTTCAGAAGTCCGCGATCTCATAAGTCCGCCATTTCAGAAGTCTTTGAGCAGTTCGTACTGCGCGATGATGATCGCATTGACCTGTGCCTGGTCGGATCCATTGGCCTCCACGGTGTATCGGCCCCTGCTGAACACGCAGATGGTCACCCCGTCCTCCCCGGTGCATTGCACACCAGGCACTTGCGCCGGACCATCAACTTGCGCCGCGTCCGGGAAATAATCACCATATTGACGCCAGTACTCCGCCTGCAGGAGTTGCGCTCCGACCTCGTCCTTGGCCCGATAAACAGCCGTCAAACCGCGAGATACCAGGTCGATGCCGGCCGCAGTGATGGTCTCCTCGTCGTCCAGTGGGTTGACGAAAAAATGTTTCATCCCGCGGATACCAAAGACCCGGTTCCGGGTGACATCCGCGGAATCACCTTCCCCGGCCGGTTGTAACAGGGTGTGGGCCAGCATTCCATCGCGGTCGGCCGGCAACCGGCTCAAATTCTCCACCTGGGTCGGGACGAAGCTTTCGCTGACTGCGATCTGCGCCTCGAGAAGGCTGCCCAGGGTTTGGGCCATCGACTCCGCCGAATCCTCGTAGGTCTGATTCCAGACGTAGTGCACCAGCGAGTTATGAGCTACGAAGACCTCGACGCCCACCCCCTGCGCATAGGTCTGTTCCTTGGCCACCGTTTGGTCATCAAAACCCGGCACCTGCACCACATTGACGCCGTCCGGTCGAGCGCCGATGGCATCGTTCATATCGGCTGCGGCCGCTGTTGCCTGCTCGGGTGAGGGAAAGGTCAGCACGGCGTTGATCACCGAGTTGGCGAAAAAGTGCTCCTCGTCCTCTACTGCCTGCCTGGCTGAAGAGAATCCGGATATCAGTCCGTTCGCCTGGGCTCGGGCCGGCAGCGGCTCGGCCAGGATTTGACTCAACGCCACCGAGTCCTTGATGACATAGGTGGAGGTTGAATTGTCATTGATGTACTCGTTGAGTACGAAGGTGGGAACCAGGACATATTCGGCCAGCCGCGCACCTTCGGCAATACGGCCCGCTTCTTCACTTCCTGCGGTGGCCGCAAGTGCATTGGGAGTGGTGGGATAGTCACCGACATCCGGCTCACCTGAGGTGGTTTC
>JBBSRY010000737.1:0-1603 GCA_038242595.1 Mycobacteriales bacterium | reverse complement strand
GAGCTGATCTCGAGATCTCGGCAACAACGCCTGGCACGGTGTCGACAAAAGTTGCCGCGGACGCGGCCGGCAGCGTGACATCGAGTTTGATCGCAGTCCCGATGGAAGCGATCGACTCGGTATGTCGCTCCCGGTAGGCCCACAGTGCCGCCCGCCCGGCGGCATCTGAGGCCACAGCCGCGTCCAGCACCCCGGGCACGTTGGCTGCGCAACGGCTCAAAGCCTCCAACGGATCCGGGCTGTCGCATTCCACCAGAAGGTAAGCCCCGAAGGCCCCAGCCGGGAAGAGGGCCGGTAAGCCGGTCACGCGCACCACCAATTCCAGTCCGGTCGGTAGGAACAACTCCACCGCGGACACCCCGGCCAACCTGGATTTGAATGCAGACGCACCGCGAACGGCATCCGCGGGGGTGGCGAAGCCCAGCACCGCAACCGCAGATGGTCCGGCCGGCGGTACCAGGTGCAGCCTGGCGGCGGTGACGACGGCCAGTGTTCCTTCACTCCCGGTCAGCAGCGATGGCAGGTGGTAGCCGGTGTTGTCCCTGGTCAGTCCACCCAGGTGTGAAACGATGGTGCCGTCGCCCAGGACGGCTTCGATGCCGACCACCTGACGCCTGGTGTCACCATGCCGCAGCACTCGAAGTCCGCCGGCGTTGGTGCCGATCGTGCCGCCAACGGTGGCCGAATCCCGACTGGCCAGGTCAACCCCATAGGCCAGACAAGCACCGCCGGCCACCTCTCGCACGGCGCTAATGGTGACCCCGGCGCCGGCGGTGATCTGGGCGCTGTCGGCGTCAATCGCCATGGAGGTCAACCGGGTCAGGCTGAGCACGATCTCGCCGTGGTGCGCAATGCTGCCACCGACCAACCCGGTGTTGCCACCCTGCGGTACCACAGCGGTGCCGGCCGAGGCGCAGGCCGCAATCACCGCTGCCACCTCCGATGTCGATCCAGGACGAACCACGACACCGGACGCCGCGCGGTAGCGACCCGTCCAATCGGACAGATAGCCGGCGACGACAGCAGGATCGGTCAGCAAGGCCGAATCGCCGACGATGGAACGGAGGGCAGAGTGCAATCTGGTCACCCGCCCATCCTGCAGCACCAATTGTTCTCCTGATGGACGGCGCGGAGCAACCATATTGACCCAACAGGCGTACTAGATTTGAGAAGTTGTCGTACTAACTGCACCGAATGGGTATCTGTGGGACGGTGGAGATCATCAGTGGTGTAGGAAAGTGTCGACCGAGTACATAGTTCGACAAAGTAACGAGTTCTATTAACAAGTGGCGTGATGAAGCGCAGGACTCCGAGTCTCTCATTCGAGACGCGGTCAAAGTAACGTGTGAAGAGCAGTATTCTTGGTGGAGGTTGACGGAAATGACAGTGAGCGGCGCCGCTCATGTAGAGCACTCTTCGGGACTGCGAGGCATGGTCGCGAGTATGACCACAGGTCTTCGCCGCCTGATCGAACCGAAGTGGGCCGGCAGTGACCGGTCGGAACTAGATTCCTTGCAGCTCGCATCAAGTGTTGCGCAGGTAGCCCCAGCAGGTTCGACGGCCGAGTTGGCACTCGACGCGGCTGCCTTCCAATCCAGGCCGG
>JBBSRY010000736.1:0-1607 GCA_038242595.1 Mycobacteriales bacterium | reverse complement strand
CTCGTCCAGGGAGTCGGCGGTATGCACCCGGTCCTGGTCCAGTTCACCGGGGTTGGCGATGGTGAAGTAGCGGCCACCTCGCCGCCATGGCACGCCGGTTCGGGGCGCGGTCAGCAGTCCGGTGACATAGGAGCTGAAAAAATCGCGGCTGTTCAGGCCGGCCAGGTAGGGCGCGGACAGTGCGTTCTGCGCCTCGACGAATCCCTTGGTACGAGGTGCATCAGGGTCTTCCAAGTAGCGATACGGATCATCCACCCGCACCCCGTGCAGCACTTCGCTGGTGTCTTCCCGCTCAGTTTCGGGGTAGTTAAAATTCATGGCGCTCCTTGGTGACAGGACGGAACTACCGACTCCCGGCAGCGGGGCCGGCCGGGAAGAGCTGTGGTCAGGCGCCTTCGGTGAAGGCAACAATCGGTGGGCGATCTTCGAAGGGAGTCGACAACACGACCGTGGTGCGGGTGGAAACATTTGCGGTGGCCCGGATCTCGGCCAGTAGAGACTCGAGCGCGGATGGTGACACCACCCGCACCTTGAGAATGTAGGACTCCACACCGGCTACCGAATGGCACGCCTCGATCTGCTTAAGATGCAGCAATCGTTGCGGATAGTCATCGGGGGCTGCCGGGTCGATCGGCGTCAACGAGACGAACGCGGTCAGCGCCAACCCGACCTGTTCGCCGCCGATCCGGGCGGCGTACCCGCGAATGACCCCGCGTTGTTCGAGTCGCCGAACCCGCTGGTGCACCGCTGATACCGACAGCCCCACCCGTTCGGCCAGGTCGGTATAGGAGCAGCGACCGTCGCGAGCCAGTTCGGCGGTGATTCGGGCGTCGATCTCCTCAAGCATGGGCAAAGGGTACCGGGTCACCCGCCGAGCACGATCAACTCGGTCGGACAGTTGTTCATCAGCGCCGGTCCGTTCTCGGTCACCACGACGATGTCCTCGATGCGGACCCCGAACCGGTCAGGGAGGTAGATCCCCGGTTCGACGGAAAATGCCATCCCCACTTCGAGTTCTCTGGTGTTGCCGGCCACCATATACGGCTCCTCGTGCACCTCCAGACCAATACCGTGGCCCGTCCTGGTGATGAAAAACTCGCCATAGCCTGCTTTTTCGATCACAGCGCGGGAGGCCGCATCCACCGACTCAGCGGTCGCACCGGCAGTGGCTGCTGCCACACCGGCCAGTTGCGCCTGCCGGACGATCTCGTAGACCGCGGCGAAATCAGCATCGGGTTCGCCGGCCACCTGATAGGTGCGGGTGCAGTCGGAGAAGTACCCGGCCGCAGTGGGACCGCCGATATCGATGACCACCGCATCGCCGGGTTGAACCACCCGATCGGAGGCCTCGTGGTGCGGGCTGGCGCCGTTGGGCCCGGACCCGACGATGACAAAATCCGGACGCTGGTGGCCTTCTTCAACGATAGCCGCCGCGATGTCGGCGGCAATTTCATTTTCGGTGCGCCCGGCGATCAACCATTCTCCGATCCGTCGCTGCACCCGGTCGATTGCCGAACCGGCTGCGGCCAGGGCCGCGATTTCCGACTCGTCCTTGCGCATCCGCAACTCGGCCACAAGCGGGCCGGCCAACATGAGTTCGCAACCTT
>JBBSRY010000735.1:0-1607 GCA_038242595.1 Mycobacteriales bacterium | reverse complement strand
GCCGGCCGTGGTGCTTTGCCAGAAGGGTTCACCCGCCTCTGCTCCATGGAGTGATTCACGGATTGACAAGGTCATGAGTACGGCGGCTGCGATGATGAAGCAGGCGCAGGTCAAAAGCACTACTGAGTCCATGCTCCACAGGGCGAGCATGGCCGCACCGATCAGTGGGGAGACGATTCGCAGGCCCTGGTCAATGCTGCTCAGTATCCCGTTGGCCGGTGCCAGCAGCCGATCGGTGAGCATATCGCGCAGCAGGCCCGACTGTGACGCAGCAGTAATGTAGGAGGAGTTCGCGTAGGCAAAAATGACCAGATAGATCAACCACAGCTGGTCGGCGGATTGGACCGCCAGCAGTGCCAGGACGACGGCGGCGGCGCAGAGATTGTTGATGATCAGCACTGGTTTGCGTCTGAAACGGTCCGCGAGTTGGCCAGTCAGTGGTGCCAGCAAGGCGGGCAGCCCGAGAGCGGCGAACACGAGTCCGGCCGCGGCGTCGCTGCCGGTGAGTTGCTTGACCCAGATCGCTGCAGTCAGATAAAGCACCGAGTCGCCGAAGTTGGAGAATACCCAAGCCAGGGTCAGGCGGCGGAACGCCGGCACTTTGAAAACATCGCGGTTGGTACCCACATCGGAGGTGCCGGCCGATTTCAATGCTTCCTCACCCAATTCCGCGCCGGCAAGTAGAGGAGATTGCTGCTCGAACGAGTCATCCCGGCCCATATCAGGATTCCTCGGCTTCGGTGTGGTGCCGGGGCCGGTTAGGGTCTATGTTCATCACGGAGAAGAGCTGTACCGGTAGCGAGCCGTTGGGCCGCAGTTCGGGATGCTGCCAGCGGCCATCGAAGCGCCGGGATAGTTCCCACAGATCTTCCCGGAACTGCCGGATCTCTTCATAGGTGGCGTAGAAACTTGACCCGGTAATGGTCGAAATGTCCAGGTCGTCCACCGGCAACTCCGGAGCACGCTGGAGCCACGACTGGATCCGGTCCACCTGGCGATGCACATGAATGCTCGCCATCGCAGAGACCGCGTGCACCGAGCCCGCGGCATTGCGGTCGATCACGTGGGACCTGCGGCGCGAGGCAACTTTCCAAGGCTTTTCCCGGCCCGGCCGGTCCACCTGCTCAATGTAGCCGTGCTTGGCAAGCATCCGCAGATGATAAGAACAACTGGCGACCGACTCATCTATGGCCTCAGCGCATTCCGTTGCCGTCGCCTGACCCACATCATCGAGACAATCCAACAATTCCAACCGGACAGGATGGGCCAAGGCACGAATGCGCGCCGGGTCGCTGACGACCTGCGCACCCGAACGCCCACGGAAAGAGACACCATCGTCCTGGTGTGCGAAGGAATCATGATCGTCATTTTTAGTCGCCATACTGAAAAATATGCCTTGTAAAGGAACCTTTAGCAAGGTTCCTTTAGATACTCGATGCCGACTTAGGGGCGAAACAAGCACCAAGTATGGCCCGGGCCATACCTGGCTATATCCACGCTTGAGATTCACCGCAAAACGAACTTAACCAGTGAAAGACCGGTAAAGCGGTACGCGCAAGCCGATCCTCCTGTGACACAGCATTCTCCCGCCGGTGCCTACCGAGGTT
>JBBSRY010000734.1:0-1610 GCA_038242595.1 Mycobacteriales bacterium | reverse complement strand
GCCTGGGCGCCGCGGTGGATTACCTGAGCACATTGGGGATGGAAAGCATCGCCGCGTACGAAGCTGGGCTGGTGCAGCTTGCCATAGACGAACTGTCTGCCATCGACGGGGTCCGGATCATCGGCCCGTCTAACACCGAGAGCCGCGGCGGCGCAGTGTCCTTCGTGGTCGACGGGGTGCATGCACACGACGTCGGGCAGATTTTGGATGACGAGGGTGTGGCAATACGGGTCGGACACCATTGCGCGTGGCCGCTGCACCGTAAGTTCGGCCTCGCGGCCACCGTCCGTGCCAGTTTCGCGGTCTACAACACCACCGACGAAGTGTTGAAGCTGGTCGAAGCCGTTCGGAAGGCACAAAAGTTTTTCCGAGTACCCGAACCGAAATCGGGGGCCTGAAATTGCAGATGGAACAGCTTTACCAAGAGATCATCCTGGATCATCACCGTAGGCCACATCACTTCGGACTGCGTGAGCCCTACGACGCCGAAGTACACCACGTCAACCCGACCTGCGGTGATGAGGTCACCCTGCGGCTGAAATTGGATGGCTTGATCGTCGAGGATATTTCCTACGATGGCCTCGGGTGCTCGATCTCGGTCGCCTCCACCTCGGTGATGTCCGATCTCGTCATCGGCAAGGACCTGCCAGCGGCTTTTGAGTTGCTGCACGAATTCGGTGTGATGATGGGCAGTAGGGGAAAGATCGCCGGCGACGAGGACATACTCGGCGACGGTATTGCCTTCGCCGGAGTGTCCAAATATCCGGCCAGGGTCAAATGTGCTCTCCTTGGCTGGATGGCGTTCAAAGCGGCAGCACTCCAGGCGCAAAGCTCACCGCCCGGGACTGATCCGGTCAGTTTTGATGTTGATGCAGTAGAGAAGCACCTCCAGCATGACCAAGCGAGCCGTAGAAGGGCCATCTGATGAGCGAAACAACCGAAGAGGTAGACGCCCGAACCGGTCGTGATGCCGGTTCCCTGGATGCCGAGTTGGCGCACCAGGCCGCTAATCCGGCGCCGCTGCCGGACACCGTCCTGGACGACTTGGAAGAGGCCCTGCGGGATGTCGTCGACCCGGAATTGGGGGTCAATATTGTCGACCTGGGTTTGGTCTACGACCTGCACATGACCGACCGGGTGCTGACCATTGACATGACGCTCACCAGCGCGGCCTGCCCGCTGACTGAGATGATCGAGGATCAGATCGCGGCAGCTCTCACGATCGACCTCGTTGATGACCACAAGATCAACTGGGTGTGGCTGCCGCCGTGGGGCCCGGAGAAGATCACCGATGACGGCCGTGAACAACTGCGTGCCCTCGGCTTCAACATCTGACTCCAGCTCGTTGGTCGAGCACTGTGTCGTTGGTCGAGTGGAGTCCAGACCCCCATGGGATAGGTTCGGCAAGTGCCCGACATCGATCCCCGTCTCGAACGCCGTAGCCCAGAAGATCGTGGACCGTCAGCTGGTCCGGTGCCGGTGCTGGACCAGCAGCTGCCACAGCCAACCAGCAGTCGACATTCGGTCATCGATCGCGATCATCCCCTTCGCGGTGCCTCCGATGGGGAATTTCGAGATGACCTGGAGCGGATCAGGTTTTCGCCATATTT
>JBBSRY010000733.1:0-1616 GCA_038242595.1 Mycobacteriales bacterium | reverse complement strand
GGTCGCTCCCAATGCTTTTGCAGCGGGTACATGAAGGGCTCCGGCTTGGCCAGATGCGGGCAGATGGTTTTGACCATCAGATCGCGCTCATGAATGGCGTGCCGAACAAGGTTGAAATTGAGCTGTTGCAGGTATCGCAGCCCACCGTGGAAAGTTTTGCCGGATCGGGATGAGGTGCCAACGGCGATATCGCCGGCCTCCACCAACACCACCGACAACCCTCGCGCGGCAGCATCGAGGGCAGCGCCGGCTCCGGTCACACCGGCCCCGATCACCAGCACATCAAAGGTGCCGTTGTCGACTGCGGCCAGATCGCGGCGACGCTGGGTGGCATTGAGTTGGGTGGGATCGGTCGGTAGTGATGCCGGAATAGAGGTCATTTGCTCTCTCCAAGCGCGTTACCGGCCAGTACACGTCGTCGATATATCTCGTCGGGGCGGCCATCGAGCTGATCTGCCGACGCGGTCGAAAGATACCGTGGCGCACCGATGGACAGCGCGCCGTGCAGAATCCGCGCCACCTTCACCGTCATCTGCGAAATCTGCAGGATCTCGCTAGCGGTATCGCCCAGCGCCACGATTCCATGATTCTGCAGATAGACGATCTTCGGGCGCCCGTAGTCGGCCACATGTTGGCGCATGGCAGTACGTACCGCACGGGCCAGCGGCAGACCGGGTTCGGTGTACGGAATCAGCAGCGGGTGCCGACCGAGGACCACTACCTGATCCGGGAACAACGCACCGGCGACCAGGGCGTCGGCCCGGTCGGAGCACAGGATCTGGTTGACCGCCGTGGGATGGGAATGCGCCACATACTCAGCGCCGAGTTCGGTGATCGCCAGGGCGTGCAAGGTGGCTTCGATGGACGGCCGAATGTCGGATTTGTGCACCGCCGCGTCGGCCAACGCCGCGCCGAGGCCGGCTTGATCTTCATCGGCCAGATCCGAATCGATGATGGCCAGCACCGCCCGGGTGCTCATTTGGACAAAGGTTTCCTCGGTCGCCTGCCGCAGTGAGGATCCGCTGGCCTTGATCAAAAACGAATGCTCGTCGATCCGGGTTGATGTATTGCCCTCGCCGAGAATGGCCAGATCTTCGGCTGGTTCGCCGAGCCGCCTGGACAGGTCGATCAGTTCTGCGAGTCGAGCGCGAGTTGCCAACGCTGGTCTGGGGTTCGTCATAAATCCTCTGAACTGCCCTTCATACTGAGATCTTCAATGTTAGAAGTCTCAGAAATTTAACATGTTATGACGACGGTCACAAGTGATTTCTTTCTTGCAGGTTGAGTGTCACAAATTGAACCAGTTGGCATCTTCTCACTTCTTTGGCCCAATGCGAGTCCAATGATGACAATTGGGTAACGACGCGGTGAAATCGGATCAGACCCTTGCGTATTTACCAGCGCCGTTGTTAGATTTAGCAGACCCCAATGATGTGAGGTGAACCACTTGACCGTCTCCGGCCTGCCAACGCTCGGTATCGATATCGGTACCCAGGGTGTGCGTGCGGTGGTTCTGGATGCCGCGGGAAGTGTCCTGGGCTCCGGCTCGGCGCCGCTGGCACCAGGGGTGCGCTCGGGTCGTGAGGGTCTGGTTCACGAACAAAATCCGGCCAGCT
>JBBSRY010000732.1:0-1619 GCA_038242595.1 Mycobacteriales bacterium | reverse complement strand
CGAACATCGTCTTGCGGACGAAGAAGTAGCGGAAGTTGATTCCCAGATCGACATAGCGGTTGAGGCCCTGCTCGAACGGTAATTCGATACCGAGTCCGATTGACTGGCCGCCGCCATCCTTCGCCCCGCGATTGGCCGCCTCCATGATGCCGGGCCCACCACCGGTGATGACCGCGTATCCCTCCTTGGCCAACGCGGCGCCGATCTCGCGAGCCTTGGCGTACTGCGGGTCCTCGCGTGGCGTCCGCGCGCTGCCGAAGACCGAAACCGCCCGCCGCACCCCGGACAGCGACCCGAAGCCCTCGACGAATTCGGACTGGATGCGCAGCACCCGCCACGGATCGGTGTGCACCCAATCAGTCTGGCCACGAGTATCGAGCAGTCGTTGATCGGTGGTGCTGGACTGATTGCGCTGGTCGCCGCGCAGCACCACGGGCCCGCGGAAAGTCTCCTCCACCGGTTCCTGGCTGTCGTGCTCTTCGTCTGCTTCCAGCACCATGCCAGGTCTCATTCCTCATTCACAAATGCACGAGTCAAGAACGCCCAGGGTAGTCAGGCGCTCACCCGCTACCGGAAGGCACACCGTCAGCCGAGCAGGAATGTCCGCAGAACCTGTGACATTTCTCTGATCTGGGTCATCGACACCCATTCCTCCCTGGTGTGCGCCAGCGACGGATTGCCTGGTCCGTAATTGATCGCCGGGATCCCCAGTGCGGAAAACCTGGCCACATCGGTCCAGCCAAATTTTGCCACCGCGACACCGCCGGCAGCGGCAACAAATTCGGCCGCGGCCGGGGCCTGCAACCCGGGACGTGCGCCCAAGGCCAGGTCCAGTACCTCGAAGTCGAACCCGTCGAAAAAGTCGTTCAAGTAACTCAGAACGCCGTCGGCATCCCGATCCGGCGCGAAGCGGAAGTTGACCTTGATGATGCACTCGTCGGGAATGACATTCCCGGCGACACCACCGGAGATACCGACGGCATTGAGCCCTTCGCGATACAGGCAGCCATCGATATCAACATCGCGACCCGGATATGCGGCCAGCCGCCGCAGGATCTCCGCGGCGGCGTGGATTGCGTTGACGCCCATCCAGGATCGCGCCGAGTGGCTTCGCTTACCGGTCAAGCTGAACTGCAGAGCGGCGGTGCCCTGACAGCCCGCCTCCACCGCGCCATTCGTCGGTTCGCCCAGGATCGCCAGATCGGCCGCCAGCCATTGTGGCAGCTCGGCCTCGATCCGGGTCAGCCCATTGCGCTCGTGTTCGATCTCTTCGCACTCGTAGAACACGACGGTCAGATCTTTCGACAGCGACGCCAAATCCAGGGTGCCGATCAGGTGCAGCAGCACCGCGTCACCGGATTTCATATCGGTGGTGCCGCAGCCGTGCAGGGTGTCGCCGTCCAGCCTGGACGGCACGTTATCGGCAATCGGCACCGTATCGAGATGGCCGGCCAGCAGAACCCGGGAAGCACGACCGAAGTTGGTTCTGGCCATCACAGAATTACCCAAGCGGTGTACTTGAAGATGCTCGACCTGCAGTAACGCATTCTCGACGGCGGTGGCGATCGCTTCCTCATTACCGGAGACCGAGGGGATATCGACCAATACCCGAGTCAGAT
>JBBSRY010000731.1:0-1623 GCA_038242595.1 Mycobacteriales bacterium | reverse complement strand
TGAGCAAATCCACAATACCGTGCAGGTCGACTTGGAACGGACGGGCCTCAGACTCAACAGCGGAACTCATGTCCTCGATCCTATCGGCCACCCCTGACACGCCCGGCCAAAAGTAAGGCTTGACGCAAACCAGTTTCGGCATGACTACCCAGGGCCGGGCCGCTTTTCAGAAGTATCGGAAAACCGTCTTGGAAGTCCTTGCCGAATAGTTTCCCACGTACGACGGCGGGAGGTCACCAACATCCCGAAGGTGACCTCCCGTCGCCATTCGCTGATCGAGTCTGTGGAGATCCAGGTTTCGACAGACCCAACCAGCGGGTGAGGCTAGATCTCCAGGTGGGTGGGGCCGAACATCTTCAGCAATACGTCAACCACCACGACGTTGGGCCCGTCCGCGGCGAAGCCCTCCTTGAGCGCAGCCCCGACATCCTCCGGCGCAACCCGGCGGGCCGGGACGCCGAAGGCTTCTGCCAGCTTCACGAAGTCGGGCCGGGCCAGCTCCGTGTGTGTGGCCTTGCCGAACGCATCGACCATGTATTCGCGCAGGATTCCGTAGCCGCCGTCATCTACGATGAGCCAGGTGACCGGGGCGTTGTGCTGCTTGGCCGTGGCCAGTTCCGAGATGGAGTACATGGAGGAACCGTCACCGGCCACCGCCAAGACTCGGGCGGGCTTGCCCTGCTGCTGTAAACCGAGCGCACCGCCAATCGCGGCTGGGAAGCCGTAGCCGAGCCCGCCGGCTCCCTGTGCGGAGTGGAATTCCCCGTCCTTGGAATCCCAACAGCTCCAGCCCCAGTAGGCGGAGATGGTCATGTCCCAGAACGTTTGCATGTCAGCCGGAACAGCGTCGCGGATGTCGGCCATGAACTTGCGCTCGAGCGTCAGATCCTGCTCATCGAGACGGGCCTGAACCTTGGCGAGCGTCTCGACAACAAGGGCCTGCGGGGTGGCGCCGTGCCAGTCGGCATCGACACTGAGCGAGGCTTCAAGGGACTCATCCAGTGCGCTCAGAGCTTGACCGGCGTCGGCGCGAATACCCAACGCGGGGCGGTTGGATTCCAGCACGCGCGGCTCGGCGTCGATCTGGATGATGCGCCCGCGCGGCTCCATACTGAAGTAGTTGCTGGACACCTCCCCCAGTGACGAGCCGATGACCACCAGAACGTCGGCATCCTCGAGGACCTCGGTGACGTGGCGATCCTCAACCCACGACTGCAGTGAAAGTTCGTGGTTCCACGGGAACGCGCCATTGCCGCCGGGCGTGCAAACCACGGGAGCGTTGAGTTTTTCTGCAATGGAGAGCAGCTGCTTTTCGGCACGGCCGCGGCGGGTGCCGCCACCGGCCACAATGGCAGGACGTTTGGCTTCCGTCAGCCATTTTACGGCTTCGCGCACAAGCTCGACACGCGGCGGATTGTCGAACGGCTCGGCGAGAGCGTCCTCAACGGCTGGCACAAAAATGGGATCCAGCAACACGTTCTGCGGCACCTCAACCCACACCGGACCCTGCGGGGAGGACACAGCTTCCGTCCACGCATCCTGAATGGCGGAGGGTATGCCGGAGGCGTGCTGGATGAGCCGCTGGCTCTTCGTGACGTTCGCGGCGGAGGCCTTCTGGTCATC
>JBBSRY010000730.1:0-1624 GCA_038242595.1 Mycobacteriales bacterium | reverse complement strand
CGATCACCTCCTTGATCGTGGCCATCTTGGTGGCCATCCTTGGTTACTCGATGCCCGTTGGGCAGGCCGTGATGTCCGGCGTCGAGGGCGCCGTCTTTGGTTTTTTCCCGATCTTGTGGATCGTGCTCAACGCCATCTGGATCTACAACATGACGGTCAAGACGGGGCACTTTGACGTGCTGCGCCGCTCATTCGCCACCGTCAGCGACGACATGCGGATCCAGGCTGTCCTGGTGGCCTTCTGCTTTGGCGCTCTGCTGGAGGCGCTGGCCGGTTTTGGCACCCCGGTGGCGATCAGCAGTGTGATGCTGATCGCCCTTGGCTTCCACCCGATCAAGGCGGCTGTGGTGTCGCTGGTCGCCAACACGGCACCGGTGGCTTTCGGCGCCCTGGCCGTACCCATCACCACGCTGTCTGCGGTCAGCAACATTCCCGAGCACACCCTGTCCATGATTGTCGGCCGCCAAACTCCGGTGCTGGCGTTATTTGTGCCGATGGTGCTGGTGCTGATCATCGACAAGGGCAAGGGGGTCCGCCAGACCCTGCCCGTCACCCTCGTCTGCGGTTTGACCTTTGCGGTGGCGCAGTTCGTCACCTCCAACTACATCTCCACGCAGCTGGCCGACATCGTGGCCTCGTTGGTCAGCGCCGGCTGCATCGTGCTGTTGCTGCGGGTCTGGAAGCCGGCCGAGGCCTACATAGAGTCCGAACCGGCGGAGGTCGCAGCTGCACCGGGCGGGTCACCGGCCGCCAACGAGTCCTTGGTCGGCCACGAGTCGATCGGCAAGGGAGACGTCGTGGGCGGCGGCACGCCCGGCACGCACCGCGATCCGGCGCAGGAGAGCGCTGAGGAGATTGCCGCCAGTGATGCCGGGAAGAAGGACGCGCCGATTGAGGTCTTTCGTGCCTTTGCCCCGTACCTGCTGATCGTTGCCATCTTCGTAGTCAGCCAGCTGCCGATCATCAAGGATCTGCTGGATGCGCCAACCGTGAAGTTCCAATGGCCGGGTCTGCATCTCCTGACTGATGCGGGCAAACCGTCCACTATTCCGACCTTCAAGCTCAACTGGCTCAGCGCGGCGGGCACGCTATTGATCATCTCCGGCCTGCTCACCATCCCGGTCATCAAGATTAGTTTCAAGAATGCGGTCAAGGCGTACGGCGAGACTTATCGGCAGCTGTTCGGGGCCATCGTCACCGTAATGGCGGTGCTGGGCCTGGCCTATGTGATGAACGCCTCTGGCCAGACGACCAGCCTCGGTGTTTGGATTGCCGGCGCCGGCAAGGCGTTCGCGATCTTGGCACCGATCCTCGGCTGGATCGGCGTCGCGGTCACCGGGTCCGACACCTCATCCAACTCGCTGTTCGGTGCGCTCCAGGTGACCGCAGCCAAGAAGACCGGGCTCAGCCCGGCACTGATGGCCGCCGCCAACTCCTCCGGTGGCGTGCTCGGCAAGATGATCTCGCCACAGAACCTGGCCATTGCCGCAGCGGCGGTGGGGATGTCGGGTCGCGAGGGTGATGTCTTCCGCAAGGTGGTCGGCTGGAGCGTGCTCTTCCTGTTCGTGATGTGCGTGCTGGTCTACCTGCAGAGCACCCCCATCCTCGGCTGGATGTTGTACGG
>JBBSRY010000729.1:0-1628 GCA_038242595.1 Mycobacteriales bacterium | reverse complement strand
CGGGCACTGAAGATCCTGATGGCCGGACGGGGCTACCCGATGGTCGGCTCTCATGACCCCCGGTTGATCGCCATCGCCGGCCGGCTTGCCGACGACAATCACCGGACGCAGAGCTCATTCGAATACCAAATGCTCTTCGGTATTCGAACAGCCGAACAGGATCGGCTCGCCAAGGCGGGCAACTCTGTCCGGGTCTATCTTCCGTACGGCAACGATTGGTACGGCTACTTCACCCGGCGATTGGCCGAGCGACCGGCCAACCTGCTGTTTTTCCTCCGCTCGATGATCAGCCGCGGCTGATAAGCCCTATCACCCCCCTCTCACCTCAGGAGAATCCTCGTGGACGCCTTTACCTCCCCGCCGGCCCCGATCAACGAAACCGTGCTGGACTACGCGCCGGGCAGCCCGGAACGTGGAAAACTGCTGGAAGCCCTGCAATCTTTCACCGAGCCGCTGGAATTGCCGGCGGTCATCGGTGGAGTGGCCCGTCAGGGTGGGGGAGCGGCTTTTGATGTCGTTTCCCCGCACCGACACTCCCGCATCCTCGGTCACTCGGCACATGCGACCCAGCAGGATGCCAGTGATGCGGTAGCGGCCGCTCTCAAGGTCACCGCCGATTGGCGGGCACTGGACTTCGATGACCGCGCAGCCATCATCTTGCGCGCGGCTGACCTTCTCACCGGCCCATGGCGGGCCCGGATCAATGCCGCCACCATGCTCGGCCAGGCCAAAACCGCCTATCAGGCAGAGATCGACGCCGCTTGCGAGCTGGCCGACTTCTGGCGTTTCAATGTCCACTTCGCCAAGCAGGTCCTGTCCGAACAACCGATCGCCAACTCCAAAGGCATTTGGAACCGAACCGATCACCGTCCGCTCGAAGGCTTTGTCTACGCCATCACACCGTTCAACTTCACCGCCATCGCTGCCAACCTGCCCACCGCCCCGGCGTTGATGGGCAATGTGGTGGTCTGGAAGCCGTCGCCGACTCAGCAGTTGGCCGCCTCTCTCACGATGGACCTGCTGCGCGAGGCCGGCCTGCCCGACGGTGTCATCAACATGCTGCCCGGTGATGGCCTTGCCGTATCCGAGGTGGTGATGACCGACCCGCGACTGGCCGGTATTCACTTCACCGGATCCACCAAGACCTTCCAGCACCTGTGGGCGCAGGTCGGGGCAAATATCGCTTCCTACCACACCTATCCGCGTCTGGTCGGCGAAACCGGTGGCAAGGACTTCATTCTCGCCCATGCCAGTGCCGATGTGGATGTGCTGCGCACCGCGATGGTCCGTGGGTCGTTCGAATACTCCGGTCAGAAGTGTTCGGCCGCCTCGCGGGCGTATGTGCCCAAGTCGCTGTGGTCGAAGTTGAAGGATGACCTGGCCTCGGAGACCGACGCGCTGCGCGTCGGAGATGTGGAAGATCTGACTAACTTTACCTCCGCTGTCATCGACGAGCGGGCTTTCGACAAGCACGCTGCAGCCATCGATCGCGCCCGCGCCACCAAGGGCATCAAGGTGCTGGCCGGTGGAACCTACGACAAGTCCGAAGGATATTTCATCCGGCCGACCGTGCTGGTATCGGATGATCCGACCGACGAGATCTTCAGCACCGAGTACTTCGGGCCGAT
>JBBSRY010000728.1:0-1629 GCA_038242595.1 Mycobacteriales bacterium | reverse complement strand
TGGCATTCGAAGCTCTGCGAGATTTCTCCGACCGCGATATTGATTTCCGTTTTATTTCCAACATCGACCCGACCGACAATTGGGAGAAGACCCGCGACTTGGACCCTGCCGAGACGTTGTTCATCGTGGCGTCCAAGACATTTACCACCCAAGAAACCCTCACGAATGCCCGACTGGCCAGGACCTGGCTCACAGAGGGTCTTTCGGCCGCTTCGGGTCTGTCGGCCGATGCAGCGCAGGCCGCGGTCGGAAAGCACTTCGTCGCCGTTTCCACGAACGCCGAATTGGTCAGCGACTTCGGCATCGATACCGAGAATATGTTCGGCTTCTGGGATTGGGTGGGCGGCCGGTACTCCTTTGAGTCCGCCGTCGGATTATCACTGATGGTAGCCATCGGCGAAGAAAATTATCGCGCGATGCTCACCGGCTTTCACTCGATGGACGAACATTTCCGCACTGCCGATTTCGCGCAGAATGCTCCCGTACTGCTGGCGCTGCTCAATATTTGGTATGGCGATTTTTTTGATGCCGGTTCGCACGCAGTGCTGCCGTATTCGCAATACTTGATCCGATTCCCCGCCTACCTACAGCAGCTGACCATGGAGAGCAACGGAAAGTCAGTGCGTATTGACGGGAGCGCCGTTGACGTCAATACCGGCGAAGTCTTCTGGGGAGAGCCGGGCACCAATGGACAACACGCTTTTTACCAGCTGATTCACCAGGGCACCCGATTGGTGCCGGCTGATTTCATCGGATTCATCGAGCCGAATCACGCGCTGGTAGATGGCGACGCGGATGTGCACGACCTGTTCATGTCGAACTTCTTTGCCCAGGCGGCCGCATTGGCCTTCGGCAAAACCTTGGACGAGATCCTCGCTGAGGGAACATCAGTCGATGTCGCGCCACACAAGGTGATGCCGGGTAACCGCCCGTCCACCTCGATCTTGTCGCAGCGGTTGACGCCGTCGGTGCTTGGCCAACTGGTCGCCCTGTATGAGCACATCACCTTTGTCCAGGGCGTGATCTGGGGGATCAACAGCTTCGATCAATGGGGTGTTGAACTCGGCAAGGTGATGGCCAAAAATTTGGCACCGATGTTGACCGGAGAACAGAGCACCCAAGGCCAGGACAGCTCCACCGCTGCGCTGGTTCAGCGGTACCTGGCCGGACGTGGCCGGGCCTGAACAACCGGTCCGTTCCCTTCGGATGCTTGGACTAGGTTGTAACAGGGTTGCTCCGTACCGAGCGGGCGCAGACCAGCGACCAGATTTCCCACATTGTGACGGTGACCGTCGTGGTTACCGGTAGGTGAGAGGGCAGATCATGACTTTGGCAGCAAAGATCCGGCGCGCACCACTTCGACTGGCTTCCGGCGCCTTCGTGCTCAACTCAGGTGTGGGGAAACTTAAAGCGGATGAGGCGACCGCGGCCGGACTTCATGGGATGGCAGTCGGCGCTTACCCTCTCCTGGAAAAGGTCCCACCAAACGCTTTTGTCAAAGTGCTGGCGGTTGTCGAGGTGGGGGTGGGCGCCGCCCTCCTGCTGCCCATCGTGCCCGCTGGTCTGGCCGGCATCGTGTTGACCGGTTTTGCCGGCGGTCTGGTCGGGATGTACGTGCGGACCCCGGGA
>JBBSRY010000727.1:0-1630 GCA_038242595.1 Mycobacteriales bacterium | reverse complement strand
CCGGGACCGAGCCAGTCCAGGCAGATGACAGCGGCATCGTCGTCCAGTTCGGCCAGGTCGCGGTGGGCGAACAACTCGTCGATGACCTGTCGGACCACACCCCCGATGGGCAGGTCCGCAGTCGCGGTCAGGAGCTGCGGGAGTCGGTCATCGCCGAACAGGTTCAGGGTCGGGGAGGTGGCTGCGTGGATTCCGTCGGAGACCAGCAGCAGCCGATCCCGGTGGGCCAAAGAGAAGTGTTCTTCGATGTATTCGGTGCCCTCGAACATGCCCATCGGTAGTTGGTCGGTCAGCGGCGGAAGCAGCACCTTGTCGCCGCGAAGAATGAGCAATCGTGGTGACCCGGCCCGTACGGCACTGGCTCGCCCGCTGCCCAGATCGATGCTGACCAACAGCGTGTTCACGTACCGCTGGCCACGGTGATGGGCGTAGACGGCTTGATCGGCCAGACAGACCTGATCGGCAATACCGAGGCCGGCCCTCCTGGCGTTACGCAGTGCGGTCACCGCCAACGTGGTGAGCAGCGAGGCGACCTGGCCGCGAGGGTGAGTGGCGCCGTCGGTGACGCCGAATTGCAACTGGTTACCGTCCTGGGACCAGTCGAAGTTATCCGCGTGGACGTGATGTGCCGGTTCGAGATGGCCGGCCAGCTCGTATTCCGGCGCCCGACAACCTGATCCCGGCAGGAGTTGCCACTGCATCTCGGCCGCCAACGAAAGCCGTTGGGGTCTGGCGGCGCGCTGCATCGCATCGCTCTGGCGAGCCGCGGCCTGCAAGGCATAAGCGATGACGGTGGCCAGTTGACCCAACTGCTCCAGCGCCTCGGGCGCGGGTTGGGTGGGCAACGTCAGTTCCAGCACCCCGAGCCGATCACCGCGGATACTCACCGGCAGGTACACCGTTGCGTCCTGATTGACCAGCAGGGTGACGGGCAACTGGGTCACGAAAGCCTCGCCGGCCGGGGAATCGCGGAGCACCACGCGATCGTCGGGATTCTGGATCGGGCGCATCGCGGTCAACTCGTAGTTCGCCATCAACAGATCAACCTGGGTGGCACCCAGGTGCTGGGCCAGCAGCGGGCGCAGCACGTCGAGTGCAGCGTCCGGGCGAGCGTGATCCAGTGCGCGCAGCACAGTGATCTGCAGGTTGGCATCGTTCATTGACTGGATGACTCCATAGCGGTCTCGTGCCATTTATCCGGCGCCGTCAAACCTTTCGGACGAATTTATGGGACAATTGACATCTGGTTCCCTGAATCTGTCAGCGCGGGCCAATCATTGAGTCGGGGGTTCGCATGGTGTCCAGAGCGCAGCTACGGCGGGACCAGGTGCTGGCGGCACCCGTTCTGGACCAGGCCCAGGCTCTGGTGCTGTTGTGGGACCGGGCGGAGGACTGGGCGGTCCCCAGGATCCCGCCTTCACAGTTGCGAGTGCTCACCACATTGGGCCGCAGTGGTCCGATGAATTTGACCGCGTTGGCGCGCGAACTCGGCGCCATTCCCTCTTCGGCCAGCCGATTGTGTGATCGGCTGGAGGCCGCGGGCCTGATGACGCGCGAGGTCAGTGCCGACAGTCGGCGGGAAGTGACCCTGAGTGTCAGTAGTGAAGGAAAGCATCGACTCGAAGGCTTT
>JBBSRY010000726.1:0-1631 GCA_038242595.1 Mycobacteriales bacterium | reverse complement strand
GATGGCAGTTGATCACTGACCTGTTGGTTCATGGCTGGGATCTGTCGGCGGCGATCAATGTCGACGACAATTTCCCCAATGACCTGGTTGGCGCGGTCCTGCAGCATGTGAAGGAAGCCGGCGATTACGAGGAGAGTGGCATGTTCGCGCCCGCGCTGGACGTTTCCGCCTGCACCGATGATCTGACGGAGTTACTGGCCCGGCTGGGCCGCCGGCGGCCCTGGACGCGCTGAAGTTTCGTCCTCAGGACGGCGGCTTCGGAAGCGTCAGGATCTCGGCCCCGTCCGCCGTGATAGCGATCGAGTGCTCACCGTGCTCACTGTGCGCCGTGCGGCAGCCGCCTCCTCGAAGCAACCAATAATGCAGCGAGCAATGCTGGTCCGGGGTGATCCGAGTGTTACTGACGAGTTGCATTCGCAAGATCGAGTGCGGCCGGGTTGCTACCAGCATTCCCCACCATCGCGGCGATTACCGGTGTCCTTGGCCTTTCCCTGGACGAGGTGTGGTCCAAATCAACCCAACCGGCGACAACGTCGAACCCGGATCAGGTCGCACCGCCCGCCAACGGTTGGCCTCGTAGGTACCGCCCGGCAACTATCTCGGCTCCGCCGGCTACCGGCTCTTTCCAGAATCCCAGTCCCTGACCGCCCCGGTCAGCGATACGGTTTGCCCATGCAAACTCAAATTCGACACAACCCATCATTCACGGTGGCGCGTCTGATCTTGGCGGCCAACGAGCCGGTGCGCGTCGAGGGCGGCGCGATGATGGCCCACAGCCCCGGCGTGCAGATCTCGGCCAAGGCGGAAGGTGGCGTGCTGGCCGGGCTGAAGCGCAGTGTGCTTGCCGGTGAATCTTTCTTTGTCACCACTTACACCGCCCCGCCGCAGGGCGGCTGGGTTGATGTGGCCGGTGTGCTGCCCGGCGATATGGTCCCGATCGATATCACCCCCGAGCGTCCGTTCGACAGGGCCCGCGGGAACTGGATCGCCAACTCCTATGGCACCGAGATCGACACCAAGTGGGGTGGCCGGGCCAGCCTGTTCGGCGGTGAGGGCGGCTTCGGACTGCAAGCCACCGGTCAGGGCCAAGTAGTGGTCAGCGTCTACGGCGCAATCGATGGCATCAGCCTGGCAGCCGGCGAGCAGATCACCATCGATACCGGGCACGTGGTTGCCTACGACCTGGGAATGCAGTTCCAAATGCGCCGCGCGGTGGCCGGTCGCAGTATCCAGTCGATGAAGTCGGGCGAGGGATTTGTTTTTGACTTCGCCGGGCCGGGTCATGTTTTGGTCCAGACCCGCAATCCGTCCGCCTTTGCCGCGTGGGCAGCATCGCTCTCGCCGGGGAACAACCCCAAGGGTGGCCTGTTCGGCTGATCCGCCCCCACGCGTCACAGGTGAGTCAGGGCGCGGTGTCCAACAACGTGGCCCTGATCTCATTTTTAAGCACCTTGCCCACCTTCGATCGCGGTAGGTCGGGCCAGATCTCCACCTGCTTGGGCGCTTTCACGCTGCCGACCCTCGACTTCACGAAGGCCCTGACCTCATCGGCCGAAATCGACTGTCCCTCATGCAGTTGCAGGACCGCCGTCACCCGCTCACCCCATTTGTCATCCGGTAGACCGATGACT
>JBBSRY010000725.1:0-1634 GCA_038242595.1 Mycobacteriales bacterium | reverse complement strand
GCGGCAGGCGCAAGCCGATCGTCCCGAAGACCCCCACCTGGTCGAGACTGCAGAATTGCTTTATGGCACAGCGCTTTTGGCCGAGGGTGGCGATCTGACCGATCCGGCCAAGTTTGCTCGGCTACTGGCAGATCGGCTGACGCGGACCGTCTGATCTTTGGGGAACACGCTCCCGAGAGGCGTCAATTCTACCGGTGATGACCATGAATTCCTTGGGTCGGAACCCGTCGGTTTGGCGCCTCTCGTTGGTCCGAAGACCGGGGCGGTCCCCCGTCACCGGTCAGCTGAGCTGGTTTGATTGATCCGGATGTGGTTGCCGGCCGGGTCGCGGAAGGCGCAGTCCCGAACCCCGTACGGCTGATCAGTGGGTTCTTGAATGACCTCGGCTCCGGTGGCCTGCAGTCGCTCGAAAACTCCGTCCAGGTCGGAGGTGGCAAGGACGACAGTGGCATACGTGCCCTTGGCCATCATCTGCGTGATGGTGCGCCGCTCGTCGTCGGTGATGCCGGGGTCGACCGCTGGTGGGTGCAGGACGATGGACGTTCCTGGCTGGTCGACGGGACCGACGGTGAGCCAGCGCAGACCGTTGTATCCAACGTCGTTGCGTACTTCGAAACCGAGGGCGTCGCGGTAGAACGCCAACGCCGCCTCCGGGTCGTCTTGCGGAAGGAAGCTGGAGGCAATGGTGAGGTTCATGCAAGCGATGCTATTTGCGAATCAGTAGTCGGCGCTTCTCGATTCCTGATCGGTCGAGTTACTTGTTTTGCCACGCACGACGGCAGTCCTTCGGTCGGGCTGGCTGCCTGATTCTTGAACGTGCTCGGCGGCACTCCGACCAACTCGGCGAAACGGGTGCTGAAAGTGCCCAGTGACGAGCAGCCCACGGCGAAACAAACCTCCGTCACGCTCAGATCGCCTCGCCGCAGCAGCGCCATCGCACGTTCGATGCGCCGAGTCATCAGGTAGGCGTACGGGGATTCGCCGTAGGCGAGCCGAAACTCTCGACTCAGGTGTCCGGCCGACAGATTCACCCCGCGGGCCAGCGACTCGACATCCAGCGGCTGCGCAAACTCCCGGTCCATTCGGTCCCGTACGCGGCGAAGCAGCGCCAGGTCACGCAAATGCTGCTCGTCGCTGGATCGGCCGGTCACCCTGCCGATGGTGCCACTTCGGACCAGAGTTGGACAGTGCCACTGCTCGGCCAGTGGAGGATGCGGCGCAGGCCTGCGGGCCGAGCTCGGCGACCAGGTCTGCGAGCGTCTGCGGTCCTCGGGAGTTTCCCAGCACCACAGATTATCTATGGGAGGTATCGCTGAACGCCCAGGCGGGTACTTGACAGACCTGAGAGGTACGGCCCGCCTCGGACCGCCTTGGCTCGTCGGTAGGGTTGGACCGTTCGGGTTGCCCGCAAACACTCGTCGCGGTTCAAAGTATGTCCGGTGGGTGACACCATAGGCAGGCGTAGCGCTGGCGACCGTCCATGCCGATGCCGGCAACAGCACATAGAACAGAGGGAGAAACACGCGGTGACTCCGAGAATCAACGACGAATCCGAAATCGTCCTGGATGCCCAGATGGCCCAGTCTGACGAGACGGCAACGCCCGAACATATCTCGCCGCCGGCAGCCACTGCG
>JBBSRY010000724.1:0-1637 GCA_038242595.1 Mycobacteriales bacterium | reverse complement strand
CGGGCCATCCAGGGCATTGGCGCCGGGGCCATTCAACCGATCTCGATGACCATCGCCGGTGACATCTACACCTTGGAGGAGCGCGCCAAGGTACAGGGCTATCTGGCCAGCGTCTGGGCCATGTCAGCGGTGGTCGGGCCGACCTTGGGCGGTGTGTTTGCCCAATACGTTTCGTGGCGCTGGATCTTCTTCGTCAATATCCCGTTCTGCCTGCTGGCCGCCTGGATTTTGCTCCGCAACCTGAAAGAGGACGTACCCAGGACCAAACACAAGATCGACTACGCCGGCGCCGTGCTGCTGACCCTGGGATGTTCGTTGTTGATGCTCGGTCTTCTTGAGGGCGGTCAGCGGTGGAGCTGGGGATCGATTACCAGCATCTCGATATTTGTCGGCGGCGCGCTCATCCTGACTGCCTTCATCGCGTTGCAGCGCAAGGTGTCAGAGCCGATTTTGCCGCTGTGGGTATTTCGGAGCCGGCTGCTGGTCGGCGGTAGCGTGGTGTCGCTGGTGGTGGGCGCGGTGCTGCTGGGGCTGACTTCCTACGTCCCCACCTATGTTCAGATCGCGCTCGGCACCGGCCCTCTTGTGGCCGGCTTTGCGTTGGCCACGCTCACCATCGGCTGGCCATTGGCAGCGAGTTTGTCGGGCCGGTTCTATCTGCGAATCGGCTTCCGGAACACCTCGTTGATCGGCGGCGCCATCGTGGTGATCGGCTGCGCTTTGACGTTGTTGCTCAACGAAAACTCTGCGCTGTGGGAGGTGGCGCTGTTCGTCTTCATCGTCGGGTTGGGTATGGGTTTGGTGGCCAGTCCCACGCTGGTGGCGGTGCAGTCGAGTGTCGATTGGGGCCGTCGTGGCGTTGTCACCGGGACCAATATGTTCAGTCGAAGTATTGGTAGCGCGTTGGGGGTTGCCGTGTTCGGTGCCATTGCCAATGCGACCTTGAATGCGGAGAACGGTGACCCGTCAGCCAAAGCGATCACGACCGCCTCACATCAGGTCTTTCTCGGTGGGGCCATTCTGTCCGTGGTGTTGGTGGCGGCAGTTCTGGTGATGCCGAGCCGCTCGGAGGTCAAATCGGTGATTGCATCAAAAGGATAGAGCGCTGCTACTTCCCGATACTGACCGTCCCCGCGGCAGTTGCGGCGATGAATGCCAAACATATTGCGGTCATGACACTTTGGCGCTGGTCGTCGAGCGGTGGTGCCGGTGCTCTTGGCAGGCCCACGTTCGGGTCAAAGCGATCTGTTTACCGGCAGCCACGCGGATGTTTGGACAATACGCCGAGGCCGGCTGAAAGCACCGCTGGCGAAGAGAACAGGCTCAGGACGGCAGCCGAACGTGGTGCAGGGTGCGCTCACGGCCGGCCGGGGTGTAAGGATGGAACACGTGACGACTCCAGGCCTGCCCGAGATCCCGGTAACCGCTCTACCCGCTGACGCTGTACTGCTCGACGTTCGGGAGGACGATGAGTGGGCGGCCGGTCATGCCCCCCACGCAGTGCATATCCCGATGTCGCAATTGGCCGATCGGCTGGCCGATGTCCCGGAGGCCGACCCGTTGTATGTGATCTGCCGCAGCGGCGGACGTTCGGCCCGAGTCACCAACTACCTGAACAACAACGGCTGGGATGCCAT
>JBBSRY010000723.1:0-1638 GCA_038242595.1 Mycobacteriales bacterium | reverse complement strand
CTTTGGACCAAGCAGCGGCCACCGCGGGAAAGTCGTACTTGCTGGTCTACGACCCTGACTTTCCTGCGCCGCAGGGGGCGCTGGCGATAGGGGTCGGCGACCTGGAGACTGCCTCACATGTGCTGTTGATGGCCGGTGGGGTCGGTACCGGTCCGGACACGGTTCCCGGCGATATCACCGATGCCACCGCCATTCTGGCAGCGGCCAATGCCAAGGATCCCGGTGACCTGTCGGCCGCCATCGTCTACGCCGGCTATGACGCACCCTTTGGTGGCCCGTTGACCGTGAACGGCATTGTGCACGAGGAAGTTCCGGCGATTCTCAATCTGGGATACGCCACTGCTCAGGGCGCCATCATGCGCGACCAGCTGTCCCCGATCCTGAACAGCCTGCCGGCCCGGACCAATGTAACCGCGGTTCTGCACTCCTTCGGGACCACGGTAGGAGCCGCCGCGGTCAAGGCTGGACTGCCGGTGGATCAGATCGTCTATACCGGATCGCCCGGTGTCGGTTTCACCGAAGCCGGCCAGGTCCCGATCAACCCCGCGTTCCAGTTCGTCGTGGCCAATGTCAATGATCCGGTGGTGCAGCTGGATGAAATACTTCAGGGTGCACTGTCCGGGTTGGGCGCGGTACTCCCGCTGATGGTCACGGTCAAGGTGCCGGATGTACTGGGACCGAATCCGGCCCTTCGGAAGTTCGGCGCCCAACTGATAGATCAACAGGGCGGGTTACCACTGTTTCAGGCCCATCAAACACCGGCATATCTGACCGAGGAGGGCGTGGAAAACGTGGCTGCCATCCTCATTGAACAATATGACGATGTCGAGATCGTTGGCGAGAACTAATCGACGGACCCTCACCAGCGCAGATAGGTGCCGACCGGAGGTTCGCAGTAATGTGACACCTCGACCCGGCCACGCCGGTGAAACTCTCTTCAGGGAAGGATCCGTAGACGATGGCAGAGCCCTATGGCCGCCCCACAGCTCGACTTTCCAGAGCTGCCCGCCGAACGCAACTGCTCTCCGCGGCCAAATCTGCCTTTGTCAGCCAGGGCTATCATTCGGCAGCCATGGACGATATCGCCGACCGCGCTGGAGTCTCCAAACCCGTTCTCTACCAACATTTTCCATCTAAACTCGAACTCTATCTCGCACTCCTGGCCGAAACGGCCGATGAGCTGGTTGCAGCGCTACGGGCGGCGATCAACGAAACAGACGACAACGACGTCCGCGTCCATCGCGCGGTGGAGGCAATCTTTGGATACGTCGATGGCGACGGCCAGGGCCATCGTCTGGTGTTCGAATCAGATCTGGCCGGCCAGCCAGAGGTGGACCGGATCGTGGATCGGATGACTGAATCCTGCATCGTCGCCATCACCGACACCATCACCAATGACACCGGTGTCGACGATGCGCGGGGGCGACTGCTGGCGGCGGGCCTGGTTGGTCTTTCCCAGGTCAGCGCGCGATATTGGCTGGCCCAACGGGATGCGGTACCGCTGCAGGACGCCGTGGAATTGGTGTACACCCTGGCCTGGCGGGGAATCTCGCGATTCCCTCGCCAGCCGCACGCCGGGCGTCCGAACCAAAACTAGCCGGACTGTCAGTCGGCAAGCATGAAGCCAACACGCCTGCT
>JBBSRY010000722.1:0-1658 GCA_038242595.1 Mycobacteriales bacterium | reverse complement strand
CTGGTGAGCAATCGACTGGTCAGCAGTCGGCGATGGCTACCGACGACCACTGGGCGCCGTCGGTAGACCCGGCCGTGGGCAGACCCCGCGGTGGATAGACCCGGCGTTGGGTGGATCGGGCCACCGGTAGAGCTTGAGTCCAAACCTAACGACTGAACATCGACCCCGGATTGAACAGGTCCTGCGGATCCATCGCCTTTTTGATCGCCCGATGCACTTGCAACCCGACCTCACCGATCTCTCGGGCCAGGAACTCCTGTTTGACCTTGCCGACACCGTGTTCACCGGTGATGGTGCCGCCCAGGGCTCTGCCGACATCCAAGATCTTCCCGAAAGCGTCGATGGCCCTGGCAGTTTCATCGGCATCCTGGGCGTTGTAGACCATGGTCGGATGCATATTGCCATCGCCGGCGTGGCCCACAACACCGATGACCAAACGGCTTTCGGCCGCAATCTCCTCGCACGCCCTGATCAACTCGGCAATGCGGGTACGCGGCACCGCAACATCATCACACAGCCAGGTGCCGTAAACTTCCAGGGCTGTCAGCACATCTCGTCGAGCCTGCAACAACATCCGCCCCTCCTCCAAGTCTGCCGTGTGATAAGCAAATGTGGCACCAACAGAGAGGCAGAGTTCTTCGAGACTGGCCATTTCAGCAGTGCCGGTGGCGCCACCGACATCAGATTGTCCGAGCAACAGCGCCGACGGCGTTTCACCATCACCGAGAAGCTTGCTCCCGCTATAACTTTCCACCGCCCTGATACAGGTGGCGTCCATAATCTCCAGCAGCGACGGCACCATGCCGGCCCGAATCGCAGCGCTGACAGCGGCCCCCGCCGCCTCCGGTGAATCGAAGGCCGCGACCATGGTGCACGGCGCTGCCGGTTTTGGCCTGAGTGCAAGGGTGGCCTCGGTGATGATGCCGAGCGTTCCTTCGGAACCGACCATCAGCCTGGTGATGTCGTATCCGGCAACACCTTTCACCGTGCGACGCCCGGTCTTGAGGATTTCCCCCGACGCCAGCACCACTTCCAGACCCATCACCGCGTCCGTCGTCACGCCATACTTCACGCAACACAAGCCACCGGCATTGGTCGAGAGGTTCCCCCCCAACGTGCACCAGTCATAGGACGACGGATCCGGTGCGTAAAACAGGTTTTTCGCCTCCACCGCCTTGCGAAAGTCCAGGTTGATCACACCGGGCTGAACCCTGGCCAGGCGGTTGCCCTCGTCGATCTCCAGAATCTGGTTCATCCGGGTCAGCGCCAGCGTGATAGCTCCATCGACGGCATTGGCGGCGCCGGTCAGCCCGGAGCCGGCACCGCGCGGCACGATCTTCGTGTCGGTTTCCGCGCAGACCCTGACCACGGCGGCCACCTCGGCGGTGGACGCGGGCCGGACCACCGCCAACGGCTTGCCGGACGGGGCGAGCGGCATCATGTCCCGGCTGTAGGACTTGGTGATATCTGGGTCGGTGAGCACATATTCGGCCCCGACGATGTCCTTGAGCTGCTCGAGCAGTGCGGTGCTGGTCATCTGCTCAGGCTATCCGGGTTGGGTTAAGCGCCACGGCGGCGGCCGTATTGATGGGTGGCCCGCCGAGGCAAACCCGGCGCGAGAAGATGAGAAGCGAACCGCGTGTCAGGATGACCTCGTG
>JBBSRY010000721.1:0-1658 GCA_038242595.1 Mycobacteriales bacterium | reverse complement strand
GTCACCCCGGAAGTATTCGCCGATCGGCATCCCTGGGAATCCAAACCCTGGTCCTGGCCGATGAGCACCCGCCCAGTGCTGTACTACGTCAGCGGCGGCGCCGACGCCACCGGCTGCGACGGGATGACCGACTGCGCCAAAAGGATCTTCCTGGTCGGCACACCGACGATGTGGTGGCTGGCGCTGCCGGTGCTGTTCTGGGCATTGTGGCGCATCATCGGCCGGCAGGACTGGCGCTACGCCGCTGCGGTGGCGGCCGACGCCGCCGGGTACCTGCCGTGGTTCTTCAACCTCGAACGGCAGATGTACTTCTTCTACATGACCCCGGTCGCACCGTTCCTGATCATCACCATCGCATTAATCCTGGGCGACATACTCTCTCAACCCAAGAAAGGCATCGAGCGGCAACTGCTCACGATGGGGGTGGTGTGCCTGTATGTGGCCATCGTCGTTGCCAACTTCATATTCCTCTGGCCCATCCTCAACGGCGACCCCCTCACCAACGCCGAGCTGACCTCCCGGATCTGGATCCCCACCTGGGGGTAGAGCTGGTCAGCCAAGGCGGACCAGTCGCAACGAATGGTTACCGGATGGCCAGACAGACGAGACGATCGCGAGTCACGTTGGGCAGCGCATCATCGGTGGACTCGGGGCAATCCTGCGCATTGC
Source organism: Mycobacteriales bacterium (assembly GCA_038242595.1). Lineage (GTDB taxonomy): Bacteria > Actinomycetota > Actinomycetes > Mycobacteriales > Nakamurellaceae > Nakamurella. The sequence continues at coordinate 989 of JBBSRY010000721.1, read as the reverse complement.
TGGTGCCCTCCTGAACTGAAAGCACCTCATAGGTATATCCACCGGGCTGGACATCGCGGCAGTCCTGCACCTGATCACCCGAAGGGCTTCCATCGCCAACGGTGAGGCAATCGCCCTCCTCAACATTGAAGTCCAGGCACAAAGCACGATCCGGATCTTCCGGCGATTTGAGAGTCACCTCGTAGTCATCGCAGGGCTCATAGCCGTCGGCCTGCACCAGGTAGGTCGCGTCCTGATCGTCACAATCAAGCGGCGCCAGCGACACCCCTGAATCATCCGAGTCGACAATCTGCACACAATCACCGACCGCCAGGCCGTCGGTGGGTGCCGGCGCGCCCTGCGATGAAGTCGTACCTGAACTGCTGGATCCGGGACGGGGCGAAACGGTCGGCCCCCCGGTTTGACCGGAGGTGCTCGGGGAGGCGGTCGAGGAGGCGCTGGAAGACTCCGAAGTAGCCGGCACCGACGCCGGCAAACTGCGGGCGCCGATGGTGCGGCCGGTCATTCCCGAACTCTCACTGGTCGACACCGGTGGAGCCGGAGTACCGGCGGTCTCCGGATTTTTATTGTTGATCACCACGATGGTGACCACGGCAGCGGCGATGACCGCCACCAGCAGCCCCACCGCGATCCATGGACCGCGCTTTCGGCCGGCCGGTACCGGACCATTGGGCGGCATTGGTTGCCAACTTGGCTGCCCGACCGGGAGCTGCTGCCCCTGTTGCCACTGTGGCGCAGCTTGCTGCCTGTTGGGTTGCGCCGGCAGCTGCTGCCAATGGGGCGACTGCGGCGGATGGGGCGGTGTGGGAGGCGGCGGCGGCCGATGGGGCGCCGGTTGCCTCCGACCGGACTGCGACCAGTCCGGCTGATTCCAAGCCGGTTGCACAGTCGTTGGATCAGGCGCGGGTCGATGAGGCAGCTGCTGCGGACCGGGTGGGACCGGATTGTGACGCGCTGGGTATGGCGGCTGATTCGGTCGCGGCTGATTC
>JBBSRY010000720.1:0-1683 GCA_038242595.1 Mycobacteriales bacterium | reverse complement strand
CGAAAGAGAGCTTGGCGGCCTGGCCGACAAGGGTGATTCCGATGGTGGGAAGCTCGTCCGGTATCCGCTTGACGACGTCGAAAGTGTCGGAAACGAGTCCGGCAGCAATCCGGATCAAGAAGGGGAATGAAGAGGCCATGGCCTAAGCGTGCCTCATCACCCTGACAATGGCAGCAGCCAGGTACGTGAACTGGGGTTACCAATGTCACTGCAGCAGCGAAGTGGGCCGACCAGCCGAAGTGACCAGCGCCGCAGCCGACGGCCTTTCCGTTGCCTTGGAGGGCCCGGGACGACGTTGCCACCTACGATGAAGGTATGACTGCCACTGCTCGCCGTGTACTCCTTGCCGCCCCGCGTGGCTACTGCGCCGGAGTGGACCGCGCAGTTGTCACCGTTGAAAAGGCTCTCGAGCAGTATGGCGCGCCGGTGTACGTGCGCAAAGAGATCGTCCACAACAAGCATGTCGTCAACACCCTGCAAAAGCGCGGCGCCATTTTCGTCGATGAAACAGACGAGATCCCGGAGGGCGCGCTCGTGGTTTTTTCCGCGCACGGGGTTTCGCCGGCGGTTCACACCGAGGCGGCCGAGCGCGATCTACGGGTGATCGACGCGACCTGCCCGTTGGTGACCAAGGTCCACAAGGAAGCGGTCCGATTTGCCGGTGAGGGCTACGACATTGTGCTGATCGGACACCGTGGCCACGAAGAAGTGGAAGGCACTTACGGAGAGGCCCCGGAGGCCATCCAGATCGTCGACACCGCAGCCGATGTGGAAGCAGTTCAGGTCAAGGACCCGTCCAAGGTGATCTGGTTGTCGCAGACCACCCTCAGTGTTGATGAAACGTTGGAAACGGTCGATCTTCTGCGCAGACGATTCCCGCTGATGACGGCGCCGCCCAGTGACGATATTTGTTATGCCACACAAAATCGTCAGGAAGTGGTCAAGCAGATCGCGCCTGATTGTGACCTGCTCATCGTGGTCGGGTCACGCAACTCCTCGAACTCGGTTCGCCTGGTGGAGGTCGCCCTCGACGCGGGAGCCCGAAACTCCTATCTGGTGGACTACGCCCACGAGATCGACGAAAGTTGGCTCCAGAACGTCAGCACTATCGGAGTCACCTCCGGAGCGTCCGTGCCGGAGGACCTGGTGGAGGGTGTTCTCGACTGGTTGGCCGAGCGAGGGTTCGACGACGTCGAGGTCTTCACCGCCGCGAAGGAAACGCTGACTTTCTCGCTTCCGAAGGAGCTGCGCAAGGATCTGCGGCCCGTGGCATCGGGAACCATCCGTGCTCAGTCACCGGTGGTATCCGACGTCTCAGTCGGCAGGTAAATAGGCAAACGCCTGTCATGCAGCGGTTGGCTGTGAAGACCAGCTCGGCCGAGATGCTGCGGGCCTACAACGACGGCATGGTGGAAGTCACCGCGGACCATCGATCCCGAATGAAGGCGTTGCTCGAAATCTTCCTGGGCGGCGGCCTGCACTTCGAAGCGGGCACCGAGCGGGTCGGATTGCCGTTCCTGTTGAACCCGATACCGGATCTGGATAGCGCGGCCTACGACCGAGAACTGGTGACGCTGTTCGAACTCGGTACCCGGCGGAGCCCGCCATGACGCGGACCGGGATCTCACGCGTCAACTCGACTGCCTACCTGAGCGCCGCAGTTGCCGGTAGCACCCTTGCCGT
>JBBSRY010000719.1:0-1683 GCA_038242595.1 Mycobacteriales bacterium | reverse complement strand
TGACCTGCTTCCCGCACATGATCAAGGCCCGGAATGGGCCCTAGCTGGTCTTGCTCTTTGGCTGCAGCACGGGGGCTTTGGGTCGCGATCGTTTGGGCGTCGGCCCCGGCTTTGCGCCTTGTTTGGCCGGGGTGTGTGACTTCTGGCGAGGTGCTTGGAGGATGCCGAGCAGCAAACCATCATCGCCGCGCGGCGGTTCGGCGGCGTAATCGAGGGCGCCGGCCGGTGGACGTGGGGTGTTGAGGCCGGACCATCGTTGCACTGCGAAGGTGACCAGCAGCCAGGTCAGCACGGACCCGGGCAGCGCCCACCAGATCGATCCGTAATCCACCGGCGGGAACCACAGCGGATCGCCGGCGCCGGCGGCGTAGGCGGCCTGGACCTGTTCGACCGGTTTGTAGGCCAGATCGGTCGGTGTCCCGGAAAGGACGTTTTGCAGCCAGAGCACCCCATAGCCGCCGGCCGTGATCAACACAGCGCCGACGACGGCGCGTGCGTAGGCGTTGAACTTCAGGAGGAAGAGTGCATCTACCAACAGGCCCAGCCCCAGCAACCAGAACGGTGGCACCGAGGGCGGGAAGCCGGAGACCACCAGCAGCGGCAGGATCAGCGCGCGATAGGCCACATAGACGCCGGTGATGGCGGTCGCGGTCCAGATCCGGCCGACCAGGTGACGAGCCATCACCAGGATGGGTACGCAGACCACCAGCGCCCAGATCGGGTAGACCCAGGGCGGGATCGGCATTGCGAACTTCTCCAGCGAAATGGCATCCACCGGGCGACCCAATTGACCGGCGGCAAATTCCAGCAGCTCGTTCTCGGCATAGGGGGCGCCGCGGAACCAGGATGCCAGCTCCAGGATTCCGTACTCCTGCTGCATCTGGGCGAAGTGCGCATTCTCGAAGAAGAACAACCACATCGCGGTCAAACCCAGGGCCCAGGTCCTGGTGTTGGCTCGCGGATACCGGACGTACCAGAGTCGGATCAAACCGGCGATCATGACCGCGGTGCCGAAATAGAGCATGGCGTGCGACGGTGACCAGGCGGTCAGATCCAGACCATTGAGACGGTGATTGATGACGTCAATCGGAGCGGCAATTAAAAAGATTCCGGTCCCGATCTGCATGATCCGCAGCGACAGCCTGTCGGCGCCGAACCCGGTGAAGGAGTGCGTCAGAATCAGCACGATAGCGATCCCGGTGCCCACCGTGTTCAACAGGTGCGGCGGGGCCAGATCATCGCGAAGCCACTTGAAGTGCCATGAAACATCCCAGGACGAGCCGAGAACCTTGCACACCAGCGCAACCAGCCACCAGTGCAACATCAACTTCTGCACTGATTCAGGGGTGGCCCGGCCGGGGACACCGCGGGTCCAGTAGGTGCGCATGAAGGCATTGAGCCGTTGTCTGCTCAGAATGCTCATTTCAGTTTCCCCACTGTCGGAGCCTCTCAACCGGTGCCACGAACCCGCCGACGGACGGATTATCCGGAACTTATCGGCGTTACGTTGTGTGTAGGTTACGGCGTCGTGGACCGCGCCCGCCCGCTTTTGCTGCACGCGGCACCGTCGCGTGGCCGGCGGCTGGGGGGCACTGCCCACCGGCCGGGATCCGGCGGTCTGAGTTCAGCCGGCTGTCGGTGCCGCCGGCAAATCCTCATCATCGTCCAGCCCCGGGTACATGG
>JBBSRY010000718.1:0-1687 GCA_038242595.1 Mycobacteriales bacterium | reverse complement strand
GCGATGGCCCAGAAGCGGTCCAAGTTGTCCTGGTGGACGGTCGTCGAGAAGACGGTCATGCCCACTTCGGTGAATCGGCCGGCGCGCAGCATTCGGGTCAACTTGCGGGCGATGGTGCGATCGCCGCCCCGGTCGGCCTGAGACACCGCGAGTTGCCGGTGAATCGGCACCAGTTCCGGGTACTGCGGCTGCGCCATCCCCCAGAGTTGGTCGTCGACATCAGTGACGATGATCCGTCCACCCGGCTTCAACAGGCGCCAAGCCTCGGAAAGGACTTGCGCTGGATTATCCAGGTGCTGCACCACATATCGCAGCAGTACCGTGTCGAAAGTGTTGTCCTCATAGGGTAGATGGCCGGCATCGGCAACAAGGCGGACATCGGCGGCAGCGCACTGTGCCAACAAATCCGGGTTGATATCAACGGCGTACAAAATCGCCTGTGGAAATGCCTCCCGTAGTCGACGGGTCACGGCGCCGCAGCCGGCACCGATCTCCAGGAACAGTCGACCCGCTTCCAACGACTGCAAGATCGGTAACTCCGACTCGAAGGTCAAGTCGGCCTGGGCTTCCAAACGTCTACACTCGGCGGCAAATCCACCGCCGGTTGTGGTCGACGGATCATAGGAACCGGACCCGAGAACATCCTGCCGGTCAGCAATTTCGGTCATCTTCGAGCCTCCAGAGTCATCTGCATTCCGAACCTGGGTCGCATTGTCACCAGTGCCTCCGGTTCCACGGTGAAACCACGAACCAACCGTGGCCGAACCCGGGAAAGGATCTGCGCCAACGCCAAAGTCGCTTCGACCATCGCAAAATGCTGGCCAATGCAGACCCGGTCGCCGCCGCCGAACGGCAGGTAGGCGTGACTGGGGTGGCCGGGGCTGATGAACCGGTCCGGCCGGAACTCGGCGGGACGATCCCAATATCGACCGTCCCGATGTAGCACCCACTGACTCACGCACACCAACGCGCCGGCCGGTACGTCATACCCTTCGATGATGTCATCGGCCACGGCACGTCGGGAGATCAACCAACTGGGTGGGTACAGCCGCATCGCTTCCTTGACAGCGCGTTGACACGCCGGCAGGCCCGACATATCGCGAGCGGTGGGGATTCGACCGGCCAATACCCGATCTACCTCGTCGTACACCTGATGCGCCTGGTCCGGATAGCGATCGAGCAGGTAGAGCGTCCAGGTCAAGGATTTGGCGGTGGTCTCGTGGCCGGCCATGATCATCGTCAGAACTTGATCCTTCAGGTCCTTGTCGGACAGGGCATCACCGGCCGCCAACATGCCGGCCAGCAGATCCTTCTCCTGGGTCCCGGATGCCCGGCGAGCAGCGACAAGGGTGCGAGTCACCATGTCCAGGAACTGTTTTGCCTGCGCAAACGACAGCCCGGCAATACCCTGTAACGGGTTGGCCGAGCTACTACCGGCCACGAACGCGTTGACCGCGTCGACGGCTTTGCCGAAACCTTCGCCGATCCCCTCGACGTCAACACTGAGAATTGCTCGCACGATGATGCTCAACGTCATCGCCGTCAGATGGTGGTCCATCGCGAGTGGAGCACCGGCATCAATTGCCGGCTGCCACCGCCGGATCATCGCGGATGCGGCGTCGGTGATGATGCTGTCGAAACGAGCCACCTCACTGGGGCGGAACGCCGGTGCACACATCCGGCGTTG
>JBBSRY010000717.1:0-1695 GCA_038242595.1 Mycobacteriales bacterium | reverse complement strand
CGCACTAAGACCACTCCGCAGGTAGCCCTGATAGCATCGTTGGGTAACGCTCTGTCGCTGAATTCGAGAGTGCAGTCCAGATGGAGCAGCTAAGCCGAGCGGACTCACAATCCGTTTTCGCCAGTTCGGGTCTAGCAGATTGACGGCGGATCTGGCGGTGTAGACCAGGTTGCGGTCGGAACCACATTCCCTTAATCGTTGCTAGGCCGCAGGCTTAGACCTCGGAGTAGTTGAGCGTTGAGTGCAACGACGATGGTCGAGATGGACATGAGGATGGCGCCGACTGCGGGTGAGAGGATGATGCCGGCGAAGGCGAAGACTCCTGCTGCCAGGGGTACGGCGATGATGTTGTATCCGGTTGCCCAGATGAGGTTTTGGATCATTTTGCGGTAGCTGGCTTTGGACAGGGTGATCAGCGAGATGACCGAGCGGGGGTCGTCGGAGGCCAGGACGACACCGGCGGATTCGATGGCTACGTCGGTGCCGGCGCCGATGGCGATGCCGACTTCGGCGCGGGCCAGGGCTGGGGCATCGTTGACGCCGTCGCCGACCATAGCCACTTTGAGGCCTCTGGTTTGGAGTTCGGCGACTGCGCTGTCCTTGTCCTTGGGCAGGACTTCGGCGAAAACTTCTTCGATATCGAGTTTGTGGGCCACAGCGTTGGCTACTGCCCGGGAGTCGCCGGTGATCATGGCGACTCGGACCCCGCGTCGACGCAGCCCGGTGACGGCTTGGGCGGACTTTTCTCGGATGTCATCTTCCAGGGCCAGCGCACCGACGATTTGGCCGTCGCGGATCAGGTGCAGCACGGTCGCACCGCGCTGCTCCCAGATGGTAGTGGCGGCGGTCAGATCTGTTGTTGGTGTGAGGTTTTGGGCGCGCAGGAGCGCCGGACCGCCGACGGCAATGACATGCCCGTCAACGCTGGCTTGCACCCCATGGCCGGTAATAGATTGGAAACCGGTCGCTTGCTGTGGCCGGCTCAGGTTTTCCGCCGCGCGGACGACTGCTTTGGCCAATGGGTGTTCGCTGTCTGCTTCCACGGCTGCGGCAAGGGCCAGCACGTCATCCTGGGTGAGGTTTTCGGAGGTGGTGGCGACATCGGTGACGGTGGGTTGTCCTTTGGTGAGGGTGCCGGTTTTGTCGAACAGCACCACGTCGATGGTGCGCATTCGTTCCAGCGCCAGTCTGCTTTTGACCAGAATGCCTGCTCTGGCCGCTTTTTCGGTGGAGATCGCGATCACCAACGGGATGGCCAGGCCTAACCTGAATCTTGCATGGTTTGGGTGGCGACTCGTGCCGTGAAATAGTGAAAGTGCCTGCAGCATAACGGATAATGGTTCTTGCGACAGTCCCATTGGCCGATATGAGGAGGCACTTTCAAGGTGAAGACTACCAAGGTCCGCCCCGCGTTGCTGCAAGTGCCACGGTTGAAGGTGTCCGCTGATGGTGCCGGCGTCGTCTCCCACGCTGGGGTGGGGTTGTTGCGGGAGGTCGCGGACCTGTCCGGGCTGACATCGCAGGTCAGCGCGGCACTGGCGGATACGTTCAAAGGTCCGTGGGTCCACGACCCGGGCCGGGTGTTTTCCGACCTGGCTGCCGCCGTCGCTGATGGTGCTGATTGTGTGTCGGGGATCGGGCAGCTCGTCGATCAGAAGGCCCAGCACGGCCCGATCGCGTCGGTCACGACGACGT
>JBBSRY010000716.1:0-1696 GCA_038242595.1 Mycobacteriales bacterium | reverse complement strand
ATCTGCGGAGCCTGATCGAGATTGAAATCAAGCTGCACGACGCGGACCGGGATGAGTCGGGCGCGGTGCTCACTTATCGCCAGCCGCCGAAATAAGCCGCGAGATTGGGTGCCGCATCGACGGTCTCGATCTCATCCACCTGAGATGTTTCGCAGGAGAACAGATCCGGTGAGTTCCAGCGGTCTGATCGTCGGTCAGCTCTGACGTTGTGGATTTTTAACGCAATGGTGCCATTGCTGTCCAGTACGGTGATGTGGTGAAGAGCTTCCTGGGTCAAGCGTGTCAGCAGATCTGGCAATGCCGAACCACCAACTCGCACCGGCCGCATCAGTTCAACTCGAATTCGGACTCGACTGAGTCTGTGGTCAAGGCCGGGTAAGCGGTCGAGGTCGGCTGCATCAGGGTGCGCGACGACGCGTTCGTCTGCCGGACAAAGTTTCGCCACTGCTTCGGGCACCATGACAACAGCGCCGGGTAAGTCGGTGAGCATCGAGTCGACGCAGATCAAACCCGCTACTGCTGAATCGCTTTTCTTCAGCGTCACCAGGATGTCGGGGTGAAACCAGCGCAGGCCACGGCCGCGGGATCCTGGAACCGGAATGAATTCGGCCAGCCGCATTGCCTCCTGCTGCTGCCGTCGGCGTTTTTCGGAATCGGCCATATCTCGCGAAGAAAAATCCGGACCATGGTGCCAGGCGACAGCTTGCGGGACATGGGCGAACACTGCGCCAGCGATCCACGCGCGATAGGCCCACTCCCAGTCCTCTCCGCCATATTCCTGGAAACTCTCGTCAAAGCCGCCGACCTGGTTGAAAAACCAACGGCTGCATGCCATCACCGCGCTGATAATGTACCGATACGATCTGTCATCTGCGGTCAGTAGGTCTGCGGTTGCTTGATACCCGTCTCGTAGCCACTGTGGGTCCGCAAGCGCTCGCTCAGGGCCGATTGTTTCGATCCTGGCAATCGGTGCGGCCCCGTCCAGATCTGCATGCAGTCGCCGCCCCACGGTGACTGCCTCCGGAGTCAGTGAAGGCAGGCGGGTCAAACGCGCCACATACGAAGGTTCGGGCACCGTGTCCGCGTCCAGGAAGCAGAGGATATCGCCGCTGGCTGCGGCGGCGCCAAGGTTGCGAGCCGCCGATGCCCGAAATCCTTGATCGGGCTGAACCAGCAGTGTGACTCCGGGTGGCACCGAGGGCGCGTGCGCCGAACCGTCGTCGACCACAATCAGTTCCAGTTTTTCAACCGGATAACTCTGGCGCTGCAATGCGAGCAGTGTTCTATCGAGTTCGCGCTGTTGTTGAAAGTGAACAATGATGACCGATACGAGGGGGTCAGTGTCGGGGAGGCGTCCGTCCAGAAGGTCCCATCGGTTACCAGGAATGGCAGTACCCCACGGTGGCCCGGTCTGATCTTTCACCCGAACACTGCTGACCAGAATGCAAGATATCTACCGGCGACCTCACCCAGGTCCGGCCCGAGGCTTATCTGGCCCGCAGTCCAGGTGGAGGCCGGGTGACGCAGGCCCTGGAGCAATGCGTCGGGAAGGTCGGCCGGACGGTAGAGGGTCAGGCATCCTGGTCGTAGCTGGTCCATCTCTTGGAAATAGCGAGTATCGGGAACGAGCGGTCGCCGCCCGTAGCCGATCCAACTATTCACCGAGCCCGAGGCCGAAACGAGTTGATGGGCCGCT
>JBBSRY010000715.1:0-1704 GCA_038242595.1 Mycobacteriales bacterium | reverse complement strand
CGAGGAGTTCTCCGGCCAGATGACCAAGGTCGGTTGCGGCGACGTGCCGTTGCGGACCGCTTCGGCCAACTCGTGGGTGCGGGCCGCATGGTTATCCAGGACCGCTCGACGTTGGGAGTTGAACTCGAGGCCCGCTCTGGGCACATTGCCTTGAATGAGGGCGATGATTTCGTGCGGGTCGTCCACCGGGTCGTGAACGCTGATCAGCCCAACGGCGCCGAATCCGAAAGCGGCCAGCACCGCCACCAGGGGCGTGATGAGCAGGGTGGCGTGCCCTGCTTTTCGATTGATCCACCCGCGGCGGGCAAGTTCGGCGACGCCAAATCCGGCGAGCGGGATGAGAAAGGCCAACCCGGCAGCGCCGATGAGCGAGGCCGCCGGCAGCAGCGGACCGTCCGCCTGGCTGAAAGCCACCCCACCCCATGGGAATCCGCCGAACGGGAATCTGGCTCGTAAGGTTTCGCCGAGAATCCAGGCCGCAGCAGCCCACGCCGGCCAGCCGGGTAGTCGGCGGGAGATCACCGCGATCAGCGCGCCGGCCGGCATCACCAGGGCAGCTTCCATCAACGCTAAACCGAGCCAGGGCACGTTGCCGACATAGGTATTTGCCCAGTCCAGCAGTGGCAGGTAATAGGTAGCACCGGCCAGGAATGCCAATCCGCAAGCGGCGGCGATTCTGCGGCCGTGCAGCACCACCCCGAGCACGGCAAACCCGAGGATCATCATCCACCAGGAGGTCCGTGGTGCCGTCCCCAGGTACATCAGGTAGCCGGCCACCAATGCGGCCACCATGCGCACCGATCCGGCGCCTTTGAGCGCCAGCCACCGCGCATGCCAGCGCCGTCCGATTCGCTCCTGTTTGGCCGCCTTGCGGGCATGTTTGGCTTCCGATAGCGAGGTTCCGCTAGGGGACGGCGGCGAATCCGGCGCCGGCTCACGGTCAAGGGTTGGTGACGCCACGCCAGCTACATTAACCGGCTTTGGGACAGCAACCCGCTGTCAAAGCTGACCCGGCCGGCAGCAATCGTGGAGACGCAGGTTGGTAGTTCGGCGCCCGGTTGCAGGTCGGGTAACAACGGAACTCTGGACTGCGGATCAGTGGACCACCGCTGCAATTTCTCTGCTGACTCGGGTCGGACCAATTCACCGGCTTGCCAGATGGCCAGATCCGCCGGGGCTCCGATGGTGATGGTGCCGATCCCCCGATCCGTTCGGCCGGCTGCTCGATGTGCTCCCCTGGTATGTGCGGTGAAGGCGGCTCGTGGGGTGACACCGAATCCAGGGGTGCGGTGATTGACCGCTGCCTGAACCGCGGCCCACGGATTTGCCGGGGTGACGGGGGCGTCGGAACCAAATGCCAAGGTGACCCCCGCAGCGGCGAGCCGACTGAATGGGTTCATCCTGGTCGACCGCTGCAGACCGAGTCGTTTGGCATACAGATCGGTCTCGCCGCCCCAGTATGCGTCGAACAACGGCTGCACACTGGCCACCGTGCCGGTGGCGGCGAAGGCGGCAATGGCGTCTTCGCCGGCCATCTCGGCGTGTTCGATGCGCGGCGTGACAGCGGCCAAGGCAACTGTGCCCGATGGCCCGAGAGTTTCCGCGGCCCTGATCAGACCTTCGGCGACGGCATTCACCGCATCGTCACCGATGGCGTGGAAGCCCGGTTGGATTCCGGCTCTGGCGCAGGCGAGGAGATGCTGG
>JBBSRY010000714.1:0-1709 GCA_038242595.1 Mycobacteriales bacterium | reverse complement strand
CGATCATACGGGCCAGGTAATGCAGGGCGGCATCGACATCCGACCCTCGGATCGATTTGATGAATGCACTGGTGACGTCATAGTGCTGATCGCCGGACTTGTCGTACCGGACAGCAGCCCGGTTCACCGCCCGTTCCACCGCCTCCAGATTGATGACAACCGCGTGGCCATCGGCTCTCTCGTCATCAAGTACCGAATCCGCCGCAGCCTCCAGCGCGGTCAACGATCGTCTGGCATCCCCGCCGGCCAAAGCGACCAGATGAGCCAGCGCATCCCCGGTGAGACTCGCCCGGCCGGCCAGGCCGCGTTCGTCCGCCACGGCGCGCTGCAGCAACCGCACGATGTCTTCATCGCCCAGCGGTTGCAATTGCAGGATCAGCGAGCGGGACAGCAACGGGGAAACCACTGAGAAGAAAGGGTTTTCGGTGGTAGCGGCAATGAGAATCACCGTCCGGTCCTCCACCGCGCCGAGTACCGAATCCTGCTGGGTTTTGGAGAACCGATGTACCTCGTCGATGAAGAGCACCGTCTGTTCGCCGGTGGTGCGCAGCGTACGACGGGCCTCGTCGATGACAGATCGGACTTCCTTGACGCCGGCGGACACAGCGGACAGTTGGGAAAACCGGCGATCGGTGGCCCCGGCCACCAGGGTTGCGAGCGTTGTTTTACCGGTTCCCGGCGGACCATAGAGCAGCATCGAGGACGGCGCGCCGCCCTGAACCAGGCGGCGTAGCGGGGCACCGGGGCCAAGCAGATGTTGCTGCCCCAGTACCTCGTCCAATGTCTGCGGCCGCATCCGAACGGCCAGCGGCGCCTTGGGGTTGAACTCCGGGATAAACGAGGCCGACTCGACCTTGGCCGGCTTTGTTTCGCCGAACAGTCCGGGGTCTGGTGTATCGGCCATCAGGTCAGACCGGCCAAACTCGCCGAGGATCCGCGTGTTGCCCGGACGCCCATCGCGTGCAGGCTGATACTGACAAAGTTCACTCCTCGACGCTACCCGGGGCACCGTCAAGCTCATATTCGAGGTACCACCCACCCGAATCAGGAGAAGGTGGTGGGATCTAGGTAAGGGTGACGCTCACGCCCGAGGCTTCGACTGCTGCAACGAATTCGGGATCGGCATCAAGATCGGTGATCAATTCGTCAACCGCTTTGATTCCGCAGATCCGGGCGAAGGCAACTTTACCCAGCTTGGATGAGTCGGCGACCACCACCACTCGCCGGGCGCGACTGACCAGTAACCCGTTGATCTCGGCCTCCCCCTCGTGGCTGGCCGTGATGCCGTCGAGCACATCGACCCCTTCCGCCCCGATGAAAGCGATATCGAGGGTGAGTCGTCCCAAAGATCGACGCGCCAGTGGCCCGGTCAACTCATATGACTGCGTACGAGCAACTCCGCCGGTCATCACCAGTTTGATGTGCGGCCGAACGGTTAGTTCGTTGGCGATGTTCACCGCATTGGTCACCACCGTGACCCGTGATCGACCCACCTGGTCAGCCAGATCGGGCTGCGCTGCGATGGCTCGCGCCACCTCGATCGCCGTGGTGCCGCCGTTCATGCCGACGATGCGACGAGGCATCACCTGGGCTGCGGCCGCCAGCGCTATCCGGTGTTTGGCATCGGTATTACCGGTCGCCTTGTAGCGCAGCGGTAGGTCGTAACCCGAAACCGACATGGCCCCGCCTCGCGACCGATGGATGAGCTG
>JBBSRY010000713.1:0-1715 GCA_038242595.1 Mycobacteriales bacterium | reverse complement strand
GCGCCGGGTGCCTCGGCGCTGGCAGAGCCGCGGTTGGCCGCAATTTCTGCTTCAGCCCGGGCGGCCGGAATGGCAGCACTATGTTTCGGAGATCCGTCTCTGGTCGGTCCGGATGACCTGGCTGCGGCGGCCGGTGATATTGCCTGGCGCCGCGATCTGCCCTGGGCCCAGCGCGCCATGCTCGAACAGTTACGCGGGCTGATGAAGCATTACCTGTCCGGTCGAGAGCGGCCGTTCTGGCGCGCAGCGGCCAGGGTGAAAGTTCCCACTCTGGTGGTTTGGGGGACCCGTGATCGTTTGGTCGATGTCCGACTGGCCGAGCGGACGGCAGCGGCCTTCGACAATTCGGAATTGCTGGTCCTCAAAGGTGCCGGTCATGTCCCGCAGATGGAACGTCCGGTTGACACCGCCGGCGCCATGCTGGCTCTGTGGTCCAGCTCTGGCGCGCCGCAATCGCATCTGGGTGAGCGTGTGGCAACCTCAATCCGGTGAGCACCCCTCGCACCGATCCGCCGCGCCGTGGAGCCGTGTCCCGATCAGGCGGACCCTCGGGTCCCACCGGCCGGAATCGGCAATCAAGGACCGACGGTCCGCCCACCGGATCACGTGTGTCCCGAGGTGGTCGCATTCCCGAGAACACCCGATCTCATGTCGGCGCTCAACGGCGGACATCCCCCCGGTCGGCCGAAATGGTATCGGTCAGATCGCGCCCGGTGGATCGGGAGGAGCTCTGGGAGGACGCCTACGAGGGTTACGAAGCCCCGCAGCCCTTGCGTGCGGCTTGGGATCCGATCACTGATCGGGCCCCGGTGCCCCGGCGTCCTGATCGGCCGGTCCGACAGATCAAACGTCGCAGTTCGGTGGGCTGGTTTTTTCATCGTTATGGTTGGCGGGCCTACGTCCTGCCGTTGCTGATGGCAGCCACCGTATTCGTGGTGGCCGAGATCGCCAATCCTGGGGCATCCTCCGGGATGGATGCCGATAGTGCCTCTTCCGGCGTCGTCACCCAGACCCTGGAAGGCGCCACCGATATTGCGGTTGTCACCCTGAGTGGGGTGGAAACCACCGTCACGTCGGTGCTCGCGCCGGTCACCGTGACGGCTGGGCCCACCGAGCAAACCGCGCCGGACCCGAATGGTCAGTACGCGGCCACTCTCACCGCCGGAGCGTTGCCGCCCGGTGCAGAGGGGGATTTCGCGGCAGGCGGTGACGGGACATTCCGGATCGTGCCCGGCACGACCGCCGTGGTGGGGACCTCGCCGAATATCCGCACCTACACGGTGGAGATCGAGAACGGGGTGGTGTTGCCGGGCGGCGATGAAGACTTCGCCCGGATCATCGACCTGACCCTGGCAGATGCCCGTAGTTGGACCACCATCCCATCGGCTGACGCCTCGTTCCAGCGAATCGACAGCGGCGAACCCAGTTTCCGGATCAGCCTGACCAGTCAGATGACGGTGCGTGACCTGTGCGGCTTTTCCATCGCGCTGGAGGCCTCCTGCTATAACCGCGATGTTGGGCGAGTGGTGATCAACGATGCCCGCTGGGTGCGAGGCGCCGTTGCGTATAACGGGGATCTTGGATCCTATCGTCAGTACGCCATCAATCACGAGGTCGGGCACGTCCTGGATTTCGGCCATCAACCCTGTGAAAATAATGGTGAGTTGGCTCCGGTGATGATGCAACAGTCCTGGAGCACATCCAATGATGACCTG
>JBBSRY010000712.1:0-1721 GCA_038242595.1 Mycobacteriales bacterium | reverse complement strand
GTGCACCCGAACACCATGCGATATCGGCTGCACCGGATTACCGAACTCACCGGTCGCGATCCTTGGAACCCGCGGGATGTTTTTGCTCTTCAGGCTGCACTGATTCTGGGCAGGGTCAGTGAAGCCGAGTGACGAGCCGGGTGAGTAACGGGTAAATAACGGAGCCATTTGGGGGATCCAATGCCCTTCTTTGTAGGGATCCTCCAAATGTTCGTCCGAGACTTCGTACCAACAGCACCCGACTTACTTCCCAGTTGGGTGGTTGAGTATGAGATGTGTTGGCTATCGTCGCTCCCGGACAGGGATCCCAAAAACCTGGAATGCTCTCTTCTTGGCTTGAAGTCCCCGGATTGGAAGCCAAAGCTGCTGCCATGAGTGAGGCCGCGGGTCTGGACCTCATCGGCTTGGGCACCACGGCCGAAGCTGAAGAAATCAGGGACACCGCAGTCACCCAACCGCTCGTAGTGGTCGCGGCGCTGTTGGCCGCACGTCAACTGACCATCCCGGACGGCGTCATCGCTGCGGGCCACTCAGTCGGCGAACTCGCCGCAGCGGCCGTTGCGGGCGTCATCACCGATCTGGACGCCGCCAAATTGGCCGGCATCCGGGGACGTGAAATGGCCGCTTCCTGCGCGCTCGCCCCCACCTCCATGGCGGCTGTTCTCGGCGGTGACCCAGATGTGGTCGCCGCCCGGCTCGCCGAGCTGAACCTGGTGGGCGCCAACGTCAATGGCGCCGGACAGGTCGTTGCCGCCGGCGCACTGGATGCCATCCAGGCCTTACTCACCACCCCTCCGACCGGCGCTCGCGCCATGTCGCTTTCGGTCGCCGGTGCCTTTCACACCGAATATATGGCGCCGGCCCAGGAGGCGCTGGCTGCCTATGTGGCCACGCTGACCCCCGGCCGGCCGAACCGTCCATTGTTGACCAACGCCGACGGCAGCATCATCAGCGATGGCGCCGACTACTTGCGGTGTTTGGTCAGCCAGGTCACTCGACCGGTCCGCTGGGATTTATGTATGGAAACCTTTGCTGCCCAAGGAGTCACCGGCGTCCTCGAGCTCCCACCGTCGGGTGCACTGGTCGGGCTGGTCAAACGACAACTCAAGGGCACCGCCACCCTGGCCCTGAAAAGTCCGGACGACCTGGCAGCCGCCTCTGCATTCATTGCCGAACACAGCCAGACCACCGCAGGAGCCGCCTCATGACCAACGCCCTCATCAGATCACAGCAGACCGTCCCCGGAGCCAAGATCGTCGGCACCGGCCACTACCGGCCGGAACGTGTCGTGACCAACTTCGACCTCGCCGAAAGCCTTGATACCAACGACGAATGGGTCCGCAGCCGAGTGGGAGTCATTGAACGACGGTTTGCCGGGCCGGCAGAAACTGTGGTCTGGATGGGCGCGCAGGCCGGCGCGAAAGCAATGGCCGAGGCGGGGCTCACCGCCGCCGATATCGACACCGTCATCGTCGCCACCTGCACCATGCCGTCCCAAATTCCGCACGCCTCCACCCAGGTGGCCGGCTTACTGGGCATCCAGGCCCCCGGCTCCTTCGACATCAATGGTGCCTGTGCCGGCTTCTGCTACGGAATGGCCGTCGCCTCGCACGCTATCAAATCCGGCGCTGCCAAGAACATCCTGCTCATCGGGTCCGAGCGAATGACGGACTGGGTTGACCAGAGCGACCGGGGCAATGCCATCATCTTCGGCGACGGCG
>JBBSRY010000711.1:0-1725 GCA_038242595.1 Mycobacteriales bacterium | reverse complement strand
GGACACCCTGCCGGCGGACGGGGTAATCCCCGGCACAGCTAATATCAACGGACGTCGTGTTTTTTTGTTGCCAAACGACTCCACGGTCAAAGCCGGCTCCTGGGGGGCACGCACGGTGGAAAAGATCATTCGGATCATCGAGCGCGCCTACGCCACCTCGGTCCCGATGGTCTACCTGGTTGATTCCGCAGGGGCGCGCATCACCGATCAGGTCGACCTGTTCCCCGGCCGCCGCGGCGCCGGCAAGATCTTTCACAACCAGGTCAAGGCGTCCGGGGTGATCCCCCAGGTGTGTGCCCTGTTCGGTCCCAGCGCGGCCGGTGGGGCCTACATTCCGGCCTTCTGCGACATCGTCATCATGGTGGACAAGAACGCCTCGATGTACCTGGGCAGCGACCGGATGGTCGAAATGGTGACCGGTGAAAAGACCACGCTGGAAGAAATGGGCGGCGCCAAAATGCACACCACCGTCTCGGGGGTGGGACATCTGCTGGCCGCCAACGAGAATGAGGCGCTGGACCACGTTGTCCAATACCTGAGCTACCTGCCGGATAACTTTGAACAGCAGCCGCCGTCAATGCAGCGGGCCGAAGCGGGAAAGGGTGATCTTCGAGCGCTGGTGCCGGCCACCGAACGGCAGGCCTTCGATATGCGGCGGTATGCCAAAGCGCTGCTGGACGCGGATAGCTACTACGAGATCCACCCCGGCTGGGCCCGTGAACTCACCGTCGGTTTCGGACGCCTCGACGGGGAGGTGGTGGGCATCGTCGGGAACAACTCGATGTTCAAGGGCGGTGTGTTGTTCGTCGACTCCGCCGACAAGGCAACGCATTTTGTCCAACTTTGCGACGCGTTCAACATCCCGCTGATCTTCCTTTCGGATGTGCCCGGCTTCATGGTCGGCAGCGCGGTGGAACGCCAGGGCATCATCCGTCACGGCGCGAAAATGATCTCGGCAATCTGCGAGGCGACAGTCCCGAAAATGTGCGTGGTGGTCCGAAAAGCCTATGGGGCCGGGCTTTACGCGATGGCCGGGCCGGGTTTCGAACCCGATGCCACCATTGCGCTTCCGACGGCGAAGATTGCCGTCATGGGCGCTGAAGCCGCCGTGAATGCGGTGTATGCGAACAAGATTGCCGCGTTGCCAGAAGATGAGCGTGCTGACTTCGTGGCAGCTCGTCGGGCCGAGTACGAGATCGACATCGACATTGTCCGACTGGCCGCCGAACTGGTGGTGGATACCATCGTCGAACCGGAGGACCTGCGGGCAGAGTTGATCGGGCGGATCGATGCGGCCAGAACCAAGGATCGCAGTTTTTCTCGGCGTCGCCACGGGGTAACACCGGTCTGACCCGAATGAGAACGTAGGCTGACCGCTGTGATGACCGTGCTGCTTGCCGAGGACGATCCGGCTATTGCTGAACCGTTGGCCCGCGCGTTGGAACGGGAGGGCTACGCCGTTCTGACTGCCTCCGATGGGCAGGCAGCGTTGGATATGGCGCTCGAGCGCGACATCTCGCTCGTCATCCTGGATATCGGGTTACCGATCTGGGATGGACTCGATGTCTGTCGCCGGATTCGGGAAGCAGGCAAGAGCACCCCGGTGCTGATGCTCACCGCCCGCACCGATGAGGCGGATTTTGTGGTCGGCCTGGATGCCGGCGCCGACGACTACGTGGCCAAACCGTTCCGGCTCGGTGAGTTGTTGGCCAGGGTGCGGGCTCT
>JBBSRY010000710.1:0-1727 GCA_038242595.1 Mycobacteriales bacterium | reverse complement strand
GGCGGCCTCGGTCATCGGGGTCGATATCGACGTGGAGGTGATCGCATCGGCGCAGCGCATCTATCAGCGTGACTGTCTCCACTTTACGGTCGGAGATGTCACCGCGGTAGTGCTGCCTGATGACAGCGTCGATCTGGTGGTGTGTTTCGAAGTTCTGGAGCATGTGCGTAATCCCGGGCTGATCCTTGCCGAGGCCGCACGGCTGCTGGCTCCCGGTGGGGTGATGGTGCTCTCCACTCCGGATGAGGCCGCGTCAACCGGTGACAACCACTTCCACCTTCACGAAATGTCCGTCGGCGAGTTGACTGCAGAACTGGCGAAGCGTTTTGCCCACTACCGGATATACACCCAACGCGTGACGGCGGCATCGGTGTTGCAAACCCTTGATCTGCACGACGACCATCCGGCTGGGTCGTTGTCGCAAGGTCAGGTGCTTGATTGGACGCCGGCCGATTTGGCAACCGAACAACTGCCGCAGCGCAAGTCTGTGGCGGTTCCGGTGCCCGGAACGCCTGCGCGCTACCTGGTGGCAGTGTGCAGTCAACAGCAATTACCGGAAGCGGGCGACCTACCCGGTGTCTTGCTGGACACCGATGATGAGTTGCTCCAGGACCTGCGGGAACAACTGCGGCGTGCCCGTGAACAGCTCGATGCCTACGAGACCGAATTAGAGTTGCGGGCACGCACCTTGGCCGCGGCCGATGCCGATGTGGCCCGTGCCCGAGTACAACTCGGAGCCTTCGAAACCGAACTCGCGGTCAAGGATGAACAGTTGGGTGTCCTGCAGGATCAATGGGACGCGCGGGTAAAAATAACCGAACAGAGGATGGGGGAGACTTCTGCACAATTGCAGCAGGCCCAGGTCAAAGTCGCGAGATTATTGGAGCAGGCAACCCAGCGGGCGCGTTCGCTTCGAGCGGCACAGGACGCTGCCGAGGCGGCAAAAGTGGAATTGCTCGCCGAGCGCACCTCGCTGGCCGGTCAGATCCTGGGAAACTACCGCCATCTGATCGAAGCATGGCTGCCGCCGTCTTCGTCTCGTCGGCGGACCTATACCGGATTACACGACTTCGCGCGCAAGGTGACTCGACGTCGCGCCGCAGCGCCACTGGGTGGTGCCAGAGCAGATACCAGAGTGGTTTCTCCCTTCAGCATCGAGCTGACGATTGACCCACATCCCCAGGTTTCGATCGTGATTCCGGTGTATGGCAATGCGGCTCTGACCTTGCAATGTCTGGCCGCCATTGCTGAGGCCCCGACCGCCATCGGGTACGAGGTGATCGTGGTGGATGATGCATCACCCGGCGGTTCGACCGCAGTATTGGCCAAGGTCGCCGGAATCAGGCTGATCGAGAATGCGGTGAACAGCGGGTATCTGCGGAGCACCAACATTGGCGCCGCCCAGAGCAATGCGGAATTCATCGTGTTGCTCAACAACGACACCGAAGTCACCGCCGGTTGGCTTGATGCTTTGCTGCGAGCGGCGCAGGACCCCTCGGTCGGAGCCGTGGGTGCTTCGCTCCGCTATCCCGACGGCACACTCCAGGAAGCCGGTGGGATCGTCTTTTCCGACGGCAGTGCCTGGAACTTCGGCCGCCGCGGCAACCCGGACGATTCCCGGTTCCAGAACAGGCGCGAGGTCGATTACTGCTCGGCGGCATGCCTTTTGGTCCGGCGCAGCGCCTGGGAGATACTGGACGGCTTCGACCCACTATATGAACCGGCCT
>JBBSRY010000709.1:0-1741 GCA_038242595.1 Mycobacteriales bacterium | reverse complement strand
GAGGTCACCCGCCTGGCGGGCACCGACCGATTCGCCACCGCGGCAAAGATCGCCACCGAAACCGGCTACCCCACCGGCCTGGACACCGTCTACATCGCCAACGGCCTCAACTTCCCCGACGCCCTCGCCGGAGCCGCCCTGGCCGGCAAAAACAACGCCCCCATCATCCTGGTCAAACCCGGATCCATCCCACCCACCACAGCCTCCGCCCTAGACACCCTCCGCCCCCGACGCATCGTCATCCTCGGCGGCACCTCCGCCGTCGACAACACCGTCAAAGGCCAACTAGCGGCCTACGCCACCGCCGAATAGCAAGATGGGGTGTGGGGGTCTCGACGGACAGTGACCCAATGGGAGAATATCTCCTGGAAGGAAGGGTTATACATGTCGAAGTACGGGAAGTTCACTCCTGAGTACCGTGAGGAAGCGGTGAAGCAGGTGCTGGATACGCAGACCCCGATTGCCGATGTTGCCCGGAGTTTGGGCATCAATGCTGGCACGTTGGGGAGCTGGGTGAGTAAGTACCGAGAAGAGCATCCGGCCAGTGAGGAGTTAGCTTTACCGGAGCGGGCACGGTTGCGTGAGCTGGAGCGAGAAACCCGAGAGTTGCGGTTACAGAATGATTTTCTAAAAAAAGCCGCGGCCTACTTCGCGAGGGAGACGCAGTGAATGAGAAGTTCGCATTCATTGCGGCGGAGCAGGACTATTACGACTCCCAAGATCGTGTCGGCACCCCGGTTCCTCGGCTGTCTTTGACCGCGATGTGCACCGTGTTAGTGGTCTCCCGGTCCGGGTATTACGACTGGTCCAAGCACGTGTCTTCAGCGCGGACGCTGCGCCGGGCCAAGGTCACCGAGCACGCCTGTGCCGCGTTCGAGGCAGGCCGGGGCACCTACGGCGCCCGGCGGGTGCACGCCATCCTGGCCCGCAGCCACGACCCGCAGGTCGCCAGCGCAGGGTTGGACCTGGTCCGCGACATCCTGCGTGAGCAGGACCTCATCGCTTGCCAGCCCCGGGCCTACCGCACCACCACGGTCCGCGGCGGTGCGGAACCGGAGCAGATCCAAGACCACGTGGGTCGGGACTTCACCGCCGAAGCCCCAGGGACCACGATGGTCGGGGACATCACGTATATCGGCACTTGGGCGGGGTGGTTGTACCTGGCCACGGTGATCGATTGCCACACCAAAGGTGTTATCGGTTGGGCCATGGCCGATCATATGCGCACCGACCTGATTTGTGATGCGATCACGATGGCCTCCACGAATGTCACGTTCGCTGCGGGCGCGGTGTTTCATTCCGATCGAGGCAGTCAATATGGCAGTGCCCAGTTCGCTCAGCACCTGGCCGATCATGAATTAACTCCCTCGATGGGCCGGACCGGGGTATGTTGGGATAACGCGTTAGCCGAAAGTTTCTTCGCCGCGTTAAAGAATGAACTCGTGCACCGCCTTGTCTTCCCGACCCGGGACAAAGCCAGACGGGCTATTGCAGAGTACATCGAAGTGTTCTACAATCGTCAACGCATCCATTCAGGGCTGGGCTACAAAACCCCGTTGGAAGTCGCCGAGAAACACAAGCAAAACCACTCACAAGCCGCGTAAAACAGCAGATGTCACCGTCCGCTCAGAGCCCACCAGACCAGACACGTTCAGGCGCTCCATTGCATTTCAGACATCCGTCCATCGTCGGCAGCGTTGCACAGCCAACGCCGGCAAGGCAGTCAGTGCACCGTCGGCCT
>JBBSRY010000708.1:0-1749 GCA_038242595.1 Mycobacteriales bacterium | reverse complement strand
TCTGCTGGGCGACCCCGACATTGATGGTGACCGCTCCGACCCTGGGGTAGGCGGTGCCCACTTCGGGAGTTTGGGTGATCACCTTGTCGATTTCGGCGAAGTTGATGGTCGGCACCTGCACCACCGCAGCGGCGGTGTTGGCCAGCCAGCCACTTTCGATCAGTTTGGCGTTGGCCTCATCGGCGGTCAGGCCGCGCAGATCGGGCACCTGGAATTGGGAGTTGTCGGAGAAGAGGATGGTGACCGGTGCTCCCTTGGGGGCCTTCTCACCGACCGGGGTGCCGTCGCCCTCGATCGAGACCACCGCATTTTCCGGATCGAAGGAGTTGACCGACTGACTGGTGACAGCGAAGCCCTTCTCGGTCAGCTCGGCTTCGACCTCCTGGTAGGGCCGTCCCTTGTAGTCGTCCCAGTTCGGGACGTCGATCCGCTCGGCGCCGAGACCGATCGTGACGGTCACGGTGCTACCGGGAGCAACATCGCCCTGCTCCGGAACCTGGGACTGCGCACGGCCCTTGTATCCTTCGTCGCCGTAGGCCTCCGCCCCCGCGTAGACCATCCCGTCGTCTTCGATTTTCTTCTTGGCATCCTCGGCTGACATCCCGATGACATTGGGCACCGTGACAAAGGAGCGTGCTTTGCCGATGGTCAATTTGACCAGGTCAGTGGTTGGACGGACGGTTCCGGCGCTGGGGTTCTGCACCTGAACCTTGCCGATCTGCGCATCATCAGCCACCTCGGTGGCCAAAATGGTCAAATCGATATTGAAGCCGCCCTCCTTCAGCTTGGCCTCGGCTTCGTCCCGGGAAAGACCAACAACCCCTGGGACCGGTTGCTCCGGCGTCACCGGTTTTTGGCTGGCAACGTTGATGGTCACCCAGATCGCAGCCGCCAGCACGGCGACGCAGAGAGCGCCGACACCGACAAACCCCCACACCCGTTTGGCCTTGCGGGAGCCATCCAGATCGGGATCGTCCTCGATCGGCATCACCCGCGAGGGTGGTGCCAGGAGTGGGGCACCCTGCGGACCGCCCGCCTGCGCCCGGGTCGGTGTCGCGCGCATCAATTCGGTGCGCTCGTCATCGCTCATCACCGGGGTGGCGTGGACGGCTTGGCCGGACAGCGCCCGCACCATATCGCTGCGCATCTCGGCGGCGGTCTGGTACCGGTTCATTGGATTCTTGTTCAGCGCTTTGAGGACGATCGCGTCCAGTTCGGCCGGTACATTCTTGTTGGTCTCGCTGGGAGCCTTGGCGTCCTCACGGACGTGCTGATAGGCAATGGCCACCGGTGAGTCGCCGGTGAACGGCGGCACGCCGGCCAGCAATTCGAAAAGCACGCAACCGGTGGCGTAAACATCCGATCGTGCATCGACCGACTCACCGCGAGCTTGCTCCGGAGACAGATACTGCGCAGTGCCGATGACCGCGGCAGTGGCGGTCATGGTCGATTGGCTGTCGTTCATCGCGCGGGCGATACCGAAATCCATCACCTTCACCGCGCCGGCCTTGGTCAACATGATGTTGGCCGGTTTGACATCCCGGTGGACGATGCCGTGACGATGGGAGAAGTCCAGCGCCGCGCAGACATCAGCCATGATTTCCATCGCGCGTTTGGCCGGTAGTGGACCCTCCTTCTTCAGGATGTCCCGCAGGGTCTGCCCATCCACGTACTCCATGACGATGTACGGAACGGGGCCGCTCTCACCACGTGTCTCACCGGTGTCGTAGACGGCGACGATGGCCGGAT
>JBBSRY010000707.1:0-1759 GCA_038242595.1 Mycobacteriales bacterium | reverse complement strand
CTGGCGGTGCATGAGCTTCCCCGAACCGGTGATCTTGAACCGCTTCTTGGCACCGGAGTGCGTCTTCATCTTCGGCATGAGTTTGCCGCTCCATTCACTCTTGTTCTTCACTGACTATCGTACGTCACTAGCTATTGTGACTACCCGCCGGCAGGGTGCCGCGGTGAGGATCAATCGGGTCGTCGATCAGCCGAGATCGATATCGGCGTCGAGATTGTCGGCTGGTCCGCGCTTCTTCTTCTTTGGCGGCTCTTCCGCCGCCTGAGCCCGATGCTCGGCCAACTCAGTCCGCTCAGCGTCGGCGTTGGCCTGACGCGAGGCAGCCTTCCGGTCGCGTTCGGCTCTGATCTCGGCCCGTGCCTCAGTCTTCTTCCTGGTCGGCCCCAACACCATCAGCATGTTGCGCCCGTCCTGTTTGGGCGAGGACTCGACGAATCCGAACTCGTCAACATCCTCGGCCAACTTCTTCAGCAAGTTGAACCCGAGCTCAGGTCTGGACTGCTCGCGACCGCGGAACATGATCGTGATCTTGACCTTGTCGCCGGCCTTGAGGAAGCGCACCACGTGACCCTTCTTGGTCTCATAGTCGTGCGAGTCGATCTTTGGCCGCAGCTTCATTTCCTTGATCACGGTGTTGGTCTGGTTGCGCCGGGTCTCACGGGCCTTCTGCGCATTTTCGTACTTGAACTTGCCGTAGTCCATCAGCTTGGCCACCGGTGGTCGTGCCATCGGGGCAACTTCCACCAGGTCAAGCTCTGACTCGCGGGCTAGCCGCATGGCATCCTCGATACGTACGATCCCGACCTGCTCGCCTGCCGGTCCGACCAGACGGACCTCCGGGACGCGAATGCGATCGTTGATTCGCGGTTCGTTGCTGATATGTCCTCCATAAAGGTGTGGGGTTCCAGCCGAGCCGGAAAACAAAAAGGCCTCCGCGCGGGCGAAGGCCTGATACCACCGGCGACGACGCTTCCGCGTCATGCCCGCGACCAACCCGATAACTTTCTGGCCCGGCTGTGATGCCTGGCTGAGTGCCGTACGGGTGGGAGATCAGGTCTCCACTTGCGGATCCAGTAGGTCTACCGAACCGGTCTGTGAAGAATCTTACCACCCGGACCGCCCGGTGGCACATTGGACTGCCTCTCATGGGCCGGCCGCCGGGCAAGGGACCAGCGGGGATCCAGCCGATGGCTATCCGGCAGCGGCCGGGTTGGGTACGGCCCAGCCGAACTGACCATCCGGCAGCTCGACCAGCCGGTGTCCGGCGGCGAGTTCGGACAGAATGGTTCCCTCGATCACCAGGGGGTAGGGGCCTTCCACATCAATCAGCAGCGCCACCGCTCCATCCGCTTCGGCGGACTGGGCAGCGAGGTCGACGGTGACCGGCACCGGCCGCGCCTCGGGGTTCCAGGCCTGCAGCGAGTCCAACCCGGTGAAGGCGAGCATGGCGCGTCGGCCATCGGGGGCCTGCAGCAGCACCACCGACATTTCGGCCTCCTTGTCGGTGCTTTCCTTGGCAGCGCTTTCCTTGGCAGGGCTTTCCTTGTCGGTGCTTTCCTCGGCAGCGCTTTCCTTGGCAGGGGTGCCCGCTCCCTTGCTGGCGACGGCAATCACTCCGACGAGCACCCGGTCCCCGCAGAGCTGGGCGACCGCGCTGAGATAGGAGGCCGGTTCGCCTTGCTCCGCGGCGGCCCGTACGGCAGCACGAATTTCCCCGGAAGCCGCGCCGTCGTCATCCCCGAAGGCAGATTCGGCCAGG
>JBBSRY010000706.1:0-1761 GCA_038242595.1 Mycobacteriales bacterium | reverse complement strand
CCGAGAGGTGCGCGCGGCAGCCGGTTAGGTAAGCACGGCCGCCGAACAGGTGCGCGCGGCCGCCGAACAGGTGCCGCGGCAGTGTTTCGCGCTGGCCTACGCTCAGTTGGCATCGTTGGTTGCTGGTCGCGGCCCAGCACTGTGTCTGGTTCAGGTTTGATCTGTTGTGACTCGAGAGGAATGCACATGCTAGTTGGCCCCGTCATCACCTGTTCCACCGAGGTCAGTGACGCCCTCGCCGCCGGGCAGCCGGTGGTCGCGCTGGAGTCGACCATCTTCACCCACGGCCTGCCGCAACCGCGCAACCTCGAAGTGGCGATGGAAGCCGAAGCATCGCTGCGGGATGCGGGCGTGGTGCCGGCCACCATCGGGGTGGTTGACGGAATGCCCATCGTCGGCCTGTCCGCGGGGCAGATCCAGTCACTGGCGGCCGCGGACGACAACATCAAGATCAGTATTCGCGATCTGCCGATCGCGATGGCCCGGAAACTTTCTGGGGGCACCACGGTGGCGGCCACGGCGCTGCTTGCCCATCGCATCGGCATCAAGGTCTTTTCCACCGGCGGTCTCGGCGGGGTTCACCGCGGCGCTTCGAGCACTTTCGATGAATCAGCTGACCTGATTGCCCTGTCGACAACCCCGATCCTGGTGGTGAGCGCCGGTGTGAAGTCGATCCTGGACATCCCGGCCACCCTGGAGCGAATGGAGACCTTCAACATCGGCGTCTTGGGTTACCGCACCACCTCATTCCCCGGGTTCTACATTCGAGACTCGGGCTACCACATCGGATACCAGGTTGACTCACCGTCGGAAGCTGCCGATGTGATCAACGCCAGGGACGCACTGGGTTTGGAAGCCGCGGTGCTACTGGCCAATCCGATCGATGCCGACAAGCAACTGGATCCACGGGTGCATACCGACGTACTGGCGCAGGCGCTGGCAGCGGTCGAAGCCGCGGGGATCAGTGGGAATGACACGACGCCGTTTCTGCTGGACTACATGCAACGGGCCACCGGCGGTGCAAGCCTGGAAGTCAACATTGATGTCTACCGCTCAAATGTGACCCTGGGCGGTCAGGTTGCCGCCGAATTATCTCGGCGCGGTTGAGTCAGGTGGTCAGTGGGGCGCGGTGCAGCGTAGTTTGCAGAGTCGAAAGCGCACAGCGTTCTCAAGTAGGGTTACCTGGTGACGTCTCCCGGTTTGATTGCAGGCATTGAGCTGGCCGATCCAGCTCTGGCCGGCCGTGTCGCAACTGGTCTGGCGGCGGTCGAAGAACTATTGGCCCGAGAGTTGATTTCGGACTTTCCGTTCGTCACCGAAGCGGCATCACACTTGATGCATGCCGGTGGGAAACGATTCCGTCCGTTGTTCATGTTGGTCGCTGCCGGTGTTGGTCCACATGCCGACAGTCCGGAGATTGTTACCGCCGGCGCCGTAGTCGAGCTAATCCATCTGGCCACGCTGTACCACGACGATGTGATGGACGAAGCCGAGATCCGGCGTGGCGCTAAATCGGCAAATGCGCGTTGGGACAACTCGATCGCCATTTTGACCGGTGATTTCCTGTTCGCCCACGCCTCTCGTCTGGTCGCCGATCTGGGACCGGATGCGGTGCGGATCATTGCGAATACCTTCGCCGAATTGGTCACCGGTCAAACCAGGGAGACGGTGGGACCAGGCACCGGTGTTGACCCGATTGATCATCATCTGAAGGTCCTGGATGAGAAGACCGCATCGTTGATCGATACCTGCGCTCGGTAT
>JBBSRY010000705.1:0-1763 GCA_038242595.1 Mycobacteriales bacterium | reverse complement strand
TCGGCGGCCAGATAGCCGAAGGTGAGTGCCGGTCCGATAGTTGCGCCGGGGCCAGCGTAGGTATGTCCCATGACCGCGGCTGAACAGTTTCCGGCCGCGTACAGACCCTCGATCACCGAGCCATCTGGTCGCAACGCCCGAGCATGCACATCGGTGACGATTCCGCCCTTGGTGCCAAGGTCGCCGGGGACGATCTTGACCGCATAGAACGGCCCCTTGTCGATGCGATGCAGCGATGGATTCGGTTTGACCTTCGGGTCTGCGTAGTAGCGGTCGTAGGCGCTTTCGCCCCGGTGGAAATCTTCATCAACACCGGATTCAGCGAAGCCGTTGAACCGTTGCACAGTCTCGGCCAGCGCATCCTCGGGCACCGCAATTTTAATCGCAAGGTCGGTGAGAGTTTCGGCCCGATGCACCGCACCGTTCTTGTACCAGCGACCAGGGATCGGCTGTCGTGGCGGCAGCCCGGCAAACAGATACCGGTTGCGATAACGCTGATCGAACACCATCCACGCCGGTACGTGTGAGACTCCGGTGGCTTCTCCCGCGTAGATCTCATGGGTCGCCTCCACATACGGGAGCGCCTCGTTCATGAAGCGTTGACCGACTGAGTTCACGATCATCGAGCCGGGCAGATTTCGCTCCGAGAGACAGAACCACGGTCCGGACGGAAGCGGGATCGTTGGTCCCCACCAGGCGTCGTCCATCAGGTCAACGTCAGCGCCAACGGCAATACCAGCCTCGATACCGGCCCCGGTGTTGCTGGGGGCCGCGGTGCTCCAGTCGACATTTGTGGGAGCAGGAAGATGTTTCTCGCGCAAAACGTCGTTTTTCTCAAAGCCGCCAGAGCCGAGAATGACGCCCAGACGCGCACGCATGACCAACTCAGTGCCGTCGTGTTCAGCCCGAACTCCCACCACCCGGCCACCCTCGATGA
Organism: Mycobacteriales bacterium; assembly: GCA_038242595.1. Lineage (GTDB taxonomy): Bacteria > Actinomycetota > Actinomycetes > Mycobacteriales > Nakamurellaceae > Nakamurella. The sequence continues at coordinate 826 of JBBSRY010000705.1, read as the reverse complement.
TGAGTTCGGTCAAGGGGGTGTCGTAGTGGACCGGAACTTTGGCATCGAGCAGGCCCTTGCGCAGACTGATGGCCAGCGCGCTTCCCATGGCGTACATCTTGCGGCCGCGGAACGTGCTGAACATTTTGTTGACGATGATCCGGAGCATGGTTGTTGTGCCGCGCAACGTGCGCAGCGGGCCGAGACTGATCTTGCGGAAGTCGGCCTGTGTGACGATCATGTTTGCCGGCGCCTTGGTGTATGCCGGATGCAACCGAATGAGCTCTTCGCCGAGAATCCGGCCGTCCATCGGTACTGGCTCGACGCTACGCCCGCGCGGCCGGCCACCGGGCTGTTCAGGAAGATAGTCAGAGTATTCGGGAACCCAGCGGAAACGTGCGGGAGTCTTGTCCAGCAGGAAATCCACAACTTCGGGGCCGCGCTGAAGGAAGGTGTCACGCCGCTCCTTGGGGACGACATCGCCGACGATGGCGTCCAGATAGCGTCGGGCGTTGTCTGCGTCGTCTGCGTCGACTTGGCCAGCGTCACGGAGCGCCCGGTTTCCCGGGATCCATACGCCGCCGCCTGAACGTGCCGTCGAACCGCCGAAATAGGCACTTTTCTCGATCAGGACGGTGTCCAGGCCGAGTTGCGCGGAGGCAAGTGCGGCGGTCATTCCGGCGCCGCCGGCACCCACGACGATGACGTCGTATGTCTTTTCCATCGGTCCTCCAGTCGGGGCTGACTTCCGCAAAACTGTAACAGGTTCTACTATGCTGACATGCTTTCAAATGAGGATCGACGACGCGTCGCCCAGACGCTGGCGATCGCTGAACGTGACCGGATC
>JBBSRY010000704.1:0-1765 GCA_038242595.1 Mycobacteriales bacterium | reverse complement strand
GGACGGCCTGAAATAACGTGACTGCACCGACAATCGGAAAGCGCGGCATCCTTCGGGTGTATCTGGGTGCCGCGCCGGGCGTCGGTAAGACGGTCGCGATGCTGGGTGAAGGTCACCGTCGGCAGAGCCGTGGTGTGGACGTCGTGATCGGCATTGTCGAAACCCATGGCCGCGAACACACTCAGCGGGAGATCCAGTCTCTGCCGGTCATCCCGCGGCTCGCCGTGGCGCACCGCGGCATCACGCTGCAGGAGATGGACCTCGACGCTGTCCTTGCGCGCAAGCCGCAGGTGGTGCTCGTGGATGAGATGGCGCATACCAACGCTCCGGGTTCGTTGCACGAAAAGCGTTGGCAGGACATCGAAACGCTGATCGCCGCCGGCATCAACGTGATTACCACGGTCAACATCCAACACTTGGAATCATTGACCGACGCGGTACAGGCCATCACCGGTATCCGACAGAGTGAGACCGTTCCGGATGCGGTGGTTCGGGCGGCCGATCAGATCGAATTGGTCGACATGTCCCCGCAGGCGCTTCGACGGCGACTTGCTCATGGTCATGTCTATCCGGCAGAACGGGTGGACGCGGCGATGGGCAACTACTTCCGGGAGGGCAACCTTGGCGCGCTCCGAGAACTGGCGCTGCTCTGGGTGGCCGATCGGGTCGAGGAAGCGCTGGAGAGGTATCGCGCCCAGCACGGCATTTCGGGCACGTGGCCGTCGAGGGAACGGATCGTGGTTGCCCTTGCTCCAGGTCCGGAAGGTGAACAACTACTCCGGCGAGGTGCGCGCATCACCGGACGCGTGCAGGGACGTGATCTCACAGCAGTGCTGGTAGTGCCCGCCGACGGCACCGTCGGAACGCCGACCCATGAAGTGGAACGCCTGCGCACGCTGACCGAAAGTCTCGGCGGTAGTTTTCATCTCGTGGTCGGTAACGACGCCGCGTCGGCCGCCTTGGAATTCGCCCGTTCGGTCAATGGCACACAGATCGTTGTCGGCGCCTCGAAACACAGCCGGCTGGTACAGGTTTTCCGGCCGTCGACGTCGATGTCCATCGTGCAGGAATCCGGTGACATCGATGTGCACATGGTGACGCATCCCCGGAGCCGAAAGTCGAAGCGACGGCGTCTGTCGCGTAGCCGCAGAACTCTGTTGAGTTGGGCCTTGGCGCCGGTGATCCCGGTAGCTCTGACGCTGCTGATGTTGCCCCTGGACGAGTCACTGGACCTCTCGGCGATATTGCTCATTTATCTACTCGGTGTACTCGGCAATGCCCTGGTCGGTGGCGTCCTGCAAGCTGTTTTGACATCGATCGCCGCTGGGTTGATGGCCAATTACTTTTTTATCCCGCCGACCGGGAGCTTGACGATCAATGGGACGACCAACGTCCTGGCTCTGGTTGTCTCCGTCATCGTAGGGACGACGGTGGCGTCGGTAGTTGATCGGAGTTCGCGTCGTGCCCGCGAAGCCGAGCGGGGACGATCGGAATCGCAACTCTTCGCCGCCATCGCCGGCGGCGGTCAACGGGGTGGTCTGGGGGAAGTCCTGGAGCGAGCCAGGGTGGGGTTTGCAATGAATGCGGTTTCGCTGCTGCAGAGCGGCCCGGGTGGAACCTGGGAGGTCTTGGAATCCGTCGGCGAAAACCCGCCCCAGAACCCTGATGAAGCAGATGCCTTCGCCCGGGTCGATCCGGATCCCAATACCGAATCCACCGAACGGGCATTGGCGATGAGCGGCCGCAGATTGAGCCCGGCCGACCT
>JBBSRY010000703.1:0-1769 GCA_038242595.1 Mycobacteriales bacterium | reverse complement strand
CTGACGGCAGGGCTTCGGTGCGGGCCCATTCCTCCAGGTCTTGGGTGGCGAGGAGCTTCTCGCGGTTGCGGAGCAGGTCCTCGAGGTGGGCCTGCAGGTCGGGCAGGTAGGAGACATCGGTGCGGAAGTGGTCGCAGCCGACGCAGCGGAACCGGTAGGGGCAGGCGTTTCCGCCAGCTTGAACGTTGGATGGTTCGGTACAGAGACCGAAAGGAACGACGACCTCCCCGACGGCGCGGCGGGCGTGGTCGGAATCCAGTAGTTCCTGGGTCTGGCGCCAGATGCGTTCGCCGTGCCGGTTGAACTGCATGGCTGTGACCCGGTCTACGGCCTCGCGGCGGCGGCCCTGGCCGACCTGGTAGTAGCCGCTGGTGGTGTCGAGTTTGCGGTGGTCCATGAGCTGGCGCAGGACATCGATGGGCACTCCGGCGTCGGCGTGCCGTTGGGCGTAGGTGTGCCGGTAGGCGTAAAGAACGATGAGCGCCTTGTCGAATTCGGTGTCATCGGCGGTTCTCAGGACCGGCATGTTGGTAATCCAGGTCCGGTGGTGGAACGCGAGGCTGAACGCGGTGATCGATCTGTCACCACGGGGATTGCGCCGGTCTGTGGGCAGTAGTTTCAACTCCCCGACCGGGGTGTGGGGATAGCGTTCCCTGACCCACTGCTGCTGGGCGGTGATTACTTCGGCGGTGTTCGCACTGATGGGAAGCCGGCGGCCGAGCCGGCCGGCCTTGTGGTTGTCAAAGACCAGCACCGCGGATTCGTCGGCATCACGGGCCAGGCAGTCGAACGCCAGGGCCGCGATTTCCTCGGGCCTTCGGCCGGTGTCGATGGCCAACTCGATTCCCGTCCTCATTGGCGCCGATGTCAGCCGGTCAAGATGGGAACAGATCTGCCGCATGATTTCCGGCGGCAGATCTCTCCCGGATTCGGCGGGCTCGGGCTCGGCGGGGACGTCGTCGGCGCCTATGGTGAAGTCATCCCCGAGCCCGGCGGCCAAGGTGCCGGGCCGTGTCAGGCCCAGTGCCCGTACCGTGGAGAGCACCTGCCTGACTTCGCGGACGGTACGGAGCCGGGCATCGGTGCTGAGCTGGCCCGTGGTGGCCAGATAGGCGAGCCGGTTCAGGAAGGTCTCGATATCGGCCCGGCCAAGAGCGGCAGGGAACAGGCCCTAGTCCGGGCGCATCCGCAAAGTCTCCGAGAGTCGTACCAAGGCATTCACGTGGTGGCGCACCGACAAACCCGTGGTAGCCCGCCGGCCGGGACGGATCCGTCGTGTGGGCAGGTCATCGATGGCCCAGCGCTTGGCTGCTTCCCGAAGCCAGGGCTGGCTCAGACCGGAGAAGGTGACGGTGCCGTTATTGCCTAAAACCGCCAGGTCCCATTCGTCAAGCAATGCCTCGGCTGCCGGTGTGCTCAACGCCCGGCGGGCATGCCGGGCCAGGGCATGGAACACCCCGGCGAACGCCAGTGAGCGGCTGGCGGCGAGGTGGTAGTCGCTGACGGTGAAGGCTTGTTGGCGGCGCAGATCATCACACACCGAACGCAGGTCTGCCTCCTTGGTCCGCACCTGGTCCAGAAGACACCGCTGCTGCAGTCCGAACAACACCTCGATGACCACCAAGGGTGCAAGCCCGGCCAGACTCACCTGCCCGCCGGCCCCGATCGGGGGCTCGGTCAGCTTCCACCGCTCCTCATCGGTTTCGGGATTCTTAGCCATGAGTGTCCGCAGGCGTAGCTGGTGGGCGTCGCAGTAGCGGCCCTGCAGG
>JBBSRY010000702.1:0-1774 GCA_038242595.1 Mycobacteriales bacterium | reverse complement strand
TGCAGCTGCTGATGTTTGACCTACTGACCGATGCGCCGGACGCCGAGGTTGTGTTGCCGATGCCGCGCGATCCGCGGGCCCGCACCGTGGCCGGCCGGATCCTGGCGAATGTGATGGATCAGCGCGAACTGCGGCAGTGGGCTGTTGAGTTGGGCGTCAGCACCAAGACGTTAGCGCGCTCCTTTGCCGAGACTTCATTTACCTTCTCCCAATGGCGTACCAGGGCCCGGGTTTACACCTCGCTGATCAAACTGGAAAAAGGGGAGTCGGTTGAAGCGGTAGCCCTGGCCTCGGGCTACACCACGACCAGCGGCTTCATCACGGCTTTCAAGTCCGTCTACGACTCCACGCCGGCGCGATATCTGCGCGAACGCAAGGAAGCACTGCGCCGAGTCGGTATGTCCAGCGATCCCTTCGGCTGAGCGATAAAACTGCAACAAATTTCTCGTCGTGACTCTTGACACAGGGCTGTCGTCCCCTTAGTTTATGACTTAATTAAGCCATAAACAAAGGAGTCCGATGCCCAGTCCGTCACGACCGAGTTCACGGGGAGACGTCGTACCCTCGGCGATTCTCGGGCTGCTCGGAACCCGCGGACCCAGCTCCCGCGCTGACATTGCGCGAACCCTGGATATCAGCCCGGCCCGGGTCACCCAGGCCACCCAGGAATTGCTGTCCCGCGGCCTACTCACCGAACTCGAGCACCTGCCGTCAGGTGGTGGGCGACCGGCTCGCCTGCTCGGCCTCCAAAGGTCGGCCGGCGGCGCCCTTGGCGTGAAGGTCACCGCCGATCACCTGGCCATCGTTGATGTCGATCTGGACGGCACCGTACGCAGTTACTGCAACGTCGACTTTGATCCGGACGCCCCCAATGCACTGGACGAACTCGGTCACGCACTGCAGCACGCGATGATCGAACGCGGCGACCGGCCCCTTCTCGGTGTCGGCGTCGGTATCCCGGGATCGGTTGACAATCAGGCAACCGGGGTGGTGTCCGCCCCGACCCTGGGCTGGGCGGACGCGCAAGTCGGACTTCGACTGCGATCCGCCCTCGGAGTGCCGGTGTTGGTCGAGAATGATGTCAATACCCTGGCGGTGGCCGAACTACTCTACGGAGCCGGCCGTACATATGCGTCGTATCTGGTGATCACCATTGGCCGCGGTGTTGGTTGCGGCATCGTGGTCGACGGCGCGGTGTACCGGGGATCCCGCGGAGGCGCTGGCGAGATCGGCCACATCCCGGTTACCGTTGACGGGCCGACCTGCGGTTGTGGTGCCCAGGGTTGCCTGGAGGCTTACGTCGGGGACGCCGCCCTGCTGCGCTGGGCCACCGAATCCGCAGTGGTGCCACCGAACTCGAATACTGCCGACCTTCTCAGCTCCGCCCGAGCGGGAAGCCCTGCAGCACAAAAAATCTACCGTGATGCCGGGGTGATCCTCGGTCGGGCCCTGGCTGGAGTCATTCACACCTTGGATCCGGAAGTCATCGTCATCCTTGGCGAAGGCATTGCGGCATGGGAGTTCTGGGAGCCCGGATTCGAGGAAGCCTTTCGACGTCACCTGCTGCCGGCGCGCCGATCGCTCCCATTCGTAATCGAACCGTGGGCCGAGGACAAGTGGGCACTGGGTGCGGCATCCCTGGTGCTGGCGTCGCCATTCGACTCGATGGGAACTGCAGGCGACCAGGGCCGATTGGTCAGAGAACGATTGCACACCAATGTTTTCCAGGCGGTGACATGAGTACGACCCTGACACTGACAAAGTCTGCCGGTCC
>JBBSRY010000701.1:0-1777 GCA_038242595.1 Mycobacteriales bacterium | reverse complement strand
GCAAACCGAACTGGCGGCCCTGGTGCGCAAAGATATCGGACCGGTAGCGGCTTTTCGAGATGTCTCGGTGATCGAGGGGTTGCCCAAAACCCGTTCCGGGAAGATCCTTCGCAAAACCATGCGCGGGATCGCCGATGGACGCGCGGAGGTGGTGCCATCGACGATCGAGGATGCCACCGTATTGGATGCATTGCGTCCGATTCTGCGCGGTGACAGCTGATCGGTAGTCGCCGGCCAACTGCCCTGGGGACCTACCGAATACAAGCACCATCTCGACAATCAAGGAATCCAAGGACTATGAGCACCGTCATGAATTCAACGGCCACCACCAGGCCGTGGCCAGCCCTCTGGGCGCTCTGCCTTGGGTTCTTCATGATTCTGGTCGACTCGACCATCGTCTCGGTCGCCACCCCGGCCATCATGAAGGGCCTCGGCGCCAACATCAATGAGGTCGTCTGGGTGACCAGCGCCTACCTGCTCGCCTACGCGGTTCCGCTGCTGGTCACCGGTCGCATGGGCGACATGATCGGCCCAAAAAAGGTGTACCTGGTAGGCCTTTTAGTGTTCACCTTGGCTTCGCTTGCCTGCGGACTGGCCGGCAGTGTTGGCCTGCTGATCGCAGCCAGGGTGGTCCAGGGCTTCGGCGCCGCGATGATGACGCCGCAGACGATGGCTGTGATCACCCGGACCTTCCCGGCGGACAAGCGCGGCACCGCAATGAGTCTCTGGGGCGCGGTGGCCGGCGTAGCTACCCTGGTCGGTCCGATTCTGGGCGGGGTGCTGATCGACTCCCTCGGCTGGGAATGGATTTTCTTCGTCAATGTGCCGATCGGCGTCGTCGGATTCGTTCTTGCCGTACGGCTGGTTCCGAACCTGCCGACCAATGTGCACAAATACGACCTGATCGGTATCGCACTCTCGACGATCGGTTTATTCTGTCTTGTTTTTGGGATCCAGGAAGGCCAAACCTACGACTGGGGCACGATTACCGGCCCGATCTCGGTGTGGTCGCTTATGGGCGTCGGACTGGCCCTCATCGCTGCGTTTGTGTTCTGGCAGGCGAAAACTCGCAGCGAACCGCTGATGCCGCTTGGCCTTTTCAAGGACCGAAACTTTTCGTTGGCCAGTATCGGTATCTCGACCGTTGGATTCGCGATCACCGGAATGGCATTGCCGGTCATGTTGTTTGCGCAGAACGTGCTGGAGTTGACCCCGACCCGCGCTGCGCTCCTGCTGGTGCCGATGGCAGTGTTGACCGGTGTGTTGGCCAGGCCCGTGGGCAAAATAGTCGATACCGCCCATCCGCGCTACATCACCGGGTTCGGAATGCTGGCGCTGATCGCTTCGCTGATCTGGCTGTCCCAGGTGATGGCGCCGTCGGTGGCGATCTGGAAACTACTGCTGCCAATTGCTCTGATGGGCATTGCCAGTGCGTTCATCTGGGCGCCACTGTCGGCCACCGCCACCAGGAACCTGCCGATGCGCAGCGCCGGCGCGGGCGCCGGCGTCTACAACACCACCCGACAGATCGGTGCGGTGCTGGGAAGTGCTGGTATCGGTGTTCTCATGCAGTCGCGGCTGACCGCGCAATTGCCGGCCGGAACTGCTGGCGCCGCTGAGTCGGGTGTCCTGCCGGCTCAGCTACACGATGGCTACGCCACCGCGATGGCGCAGTCCCTGTGGTTGCCGGCCGCCGTACTGGTGGTGGGATTCTTGGCCGCAGTGATGTTCGTCAAGCCGGAGTCGCCGGCACCGATCAAACAAAAGGTGTCTGCCG
>JBBSRY010000700.1:0-1784 GCA_038242595.1 Mycobacteriales bacterium | reverse complement strand
GTCGGTCTGGATGTTCGGCGGCCAGCACATCGAACCATTCCAGAGCAAAGTTGAAAGTATCGAGCCGTGGCCAGGAGAATTGGTTCATCGCTGCGGCGTAGTCGGTCCGATGCCGCAGCAGGAGGTCTCGTGCCTGACGGATCTGATCGGTGGCCAAGGTGTTCTGCGGCGTCATTGGGCTGATCCTCTGTGTGAACTGCCGGTGGTATCACCGGCGTGAGGTCATGACGACACCCGGTGGGACTTGCAGACCACCTTGCCACTGGCGGCCAATTGGCGCTCGCGCACCCCCGGTCGGGGAACAGGTGGGAACCAAACCAGGGTCGGCTCAGTGGGCGAGGACCTTCTGCCAGCCGGCGCCACGGCCGGCCCGGTGCCGTCATCAAGCGCTCCCGGGATTGAATGACCACCGACGAGGGGAAGGGCATGCGGTCCGGTGCCCTACGCTGAGAACACCATGACCTCGGCCAACAGAAAGACGAACTGGCAGAGCCCACGCGGTCGGGTGATCGACCCGCGCTGGCGTTTCGCCATGGTGGGCGCGATTCTCCTACTGACCGGGTGCGGCGGCGCCGCAGATGGCGCCGCCGGGGTTTCAGAGGTATCCGATTCGGCCACGTCCACGCCGTCCGGAGCTATCCCGCCGGCAGTATCGCCATCCTCGCCGTCCGAAATACCGGCACCGCCTGCCCCACCAGGCAGTGGCACCGCCGGCTCAAGCCTGTCTTGTGATGTGCAGCCCTGTTACCTACCCCCGGTAGATCTGGGTTACCTGGCCGATGACCTCGCGCCGGAAGCCAGCGGCATTGCTCCCAGCAGCACCGATCCGGATCTTTTCTTCACCGTTGACGACTCCTCCGGAACCGATCGCATCATCGCCATCGACGGCTCCGGGGCTACCAGCGCGATCGTCACGGTGACCGACATGGATGCGGGTAACGCCGAGGCGCTCAGCCCGGGCCCCTGCGACAACATCGGTGAAAGATGCTTGTATATCGGCGATATCGGCGACAACGAGCTGCGTCGTGACACCATCACCGTCTATCGGATCGCCGAGCCCGATATCGCTGACGGCGCTGCCGCAGCTGACGCTGCCGGGTCTGCCGCCGATGGGCCCGCTTTCGTCGGGCCGGTCCCATCCCAGGTCTGGAAATTCAGCTATCCGGCCGGAGCGCGTAATGCCGAGGCAATGCTCATCGGTGATGACGGCTCGGTCATCATCATTACCAAACCGGAGGGCGGTGCAACTGCGCATGAGATCTACCGCGGCCCCACCGGCGGCGGACAACTGGTGCTGGTGAACAGCTTCACCCCACCGCGCGCGCTCAAACCCCTTCAGTCCATGCTCGTCGGCAATGTTGTCACCGATGCCAGCCGGTTACCCGACCGCGTCATGTTGCTGACCTATGACCAAGCCATCGAATACCTCGCGCCCGCCGCCGGCGCCGACCCGGCAAAATTCTCCGACTGGCCATTGCGGCAGCTGCCAATACCGGGGCAGTGGCAGTCGGAGGGCCTGACCTATGGGGGCAGCGCCGGTCTGACGGCCTGTGGCTACCTGGTGGTGTCGGAGAAGAGCGGCGGCCACGGCGCCCAACTCGGCCGGGTTGATTGTGCGGGCGCCGGATAGTCGATGACGTCGGTCAGCGACCGGCAGCCACCAGTTCGGCGATCTGCACTGCATTCAATGCCGCACCCTTGCGCAGGTTGTCATTACTGATGAAAAGTGCCAGACCGCGGCCATCCGGCGCCCCTGGATCAGTGCGTAGCCGACCAACATAGCT
>JBBSRY010000699.1:0-1785 GCA_038242595.1 Mycobacteriales bacterium | reverse complement strand
GCGCCGATCCCTTCGGCCAGGACCCAGTGCATTCGGGCGCCGATGATGACGGCGCCGTCCCAGCCGACGGTGTAGATGAATCCATCGTTGTCATCGCGATGCCAGCCCACTTCGATGGCTCGGTCAAAGAGCGCTTGTGCGGCGGGGATGATCCAGTCGGTGTCGGCCTCCGGATTGGAACCACGCACCTGGATCAGCAATCTCGCCCATTCCAGGAAGTGACCCGGGGTGGCGCCGTAAGGGCGGAAGGGATGCGCGGGCTGGTCCCGGTTGTATTCCAGTTGTGGGTTCCAGTCGACATCAAAATGCTCTGGCAGCAGCCAGTCCTGCGCGCGCGCCGCCTTGTTGATCAACGCGTCGGCGATGCGCAGGGTGCGGGCGCTCAGTGCCGGATCGTTCAACGCATCACCGGCGGCCAATAGCGCTTCCACCATGTGCATATTCGAGTTCGCGCCCCGGTACTGCTCCCCGTCACTCCAGTCGAGGGCGAAGGACTCACGCGACAGTCCGGCATCCTCGTCCCAGAAGTAGTGGTCGATGACGCCAAGTACCTGCAACAGCAGCTCGCTGGCGCCGGAACGGCCGGCAACGGTGGCCGATGCGCTGGCCAACAGGACAAAAGCGTGGTCGTAGGCGGACTTGCGCCCCGGCGCTGGGCTGCCATCAGGGTTCAGACTGGTGAACCAGCCATCATGGGCATAATCGCGAAAGTTGTTCTGCAGAGCATCGATTCCGTGATCCACCAACGACATTGCCCCCGGCAGGCCCCGAAGGTGTGCCAGCGCAGCGACGTGGGTGATCCGGCAGGTCAAGAACAGCTCCCGATTACGCGAGGTATCGACCCGGCCGTGGGAATCCAAATAACCGAAACCGCCATCGGGCAGTTTGGACTGCGCAGCGAACTCAACCTGGAGATTGAATTGATGATTCAACCAGGCCAGATGGGTCGGCAGCGTCAGCCAGGATGAGTTTCCGGATTCCTTGCGATGGCTCATGGCCTCATTGTTTCCTACCGACCCGGTTGGGCCTACTCGGCGCTCCGGGTCGGTAACTCAAGGTCGCCAACTCGAATCAGAAGTCGCATGTTCCGGTCTGCGGTGTTGTCGGGTGCGGCCGACCGACGTCGGCCGAAAAGTCTGAGCATCCGGTGAGGGTGGCCCCGCTGTCGGTCACCGTCCAGGTCTTGAAAGCACGTTGCCCTGACATATCGGATGATTTGCCGCTATCCACAAATCCGATCAGTAACACTCCGCCGTCCGTTTCATCGGTCTCGAACACGGAGAATGCATTGGCGTGCAGTACTTCGGTTGAGAGGTTGCGCAGGGCCCCATGGTGCAGGGCTCGGCCACGATTTCATCACCGACCTGTTGCTGCTGAATCATACCCAATCTGCTGGTGGGACCGGGCTTGTCCAGCGGGACGCAGACGGCCGAGGCGCCGGCCCCCATTCGGCCGTCACCATCGACGAACACCGTGCCGTCGTAACCAGGGCCAATTACCTGTGTAGCAGGATCATTCAAGCCCGCCGAAAGTTTGTCGCTCTGGCTCACCGTGCCTACCGCTGATTCGACTGGCGCTTCGGGGGCCTCTGTTTCGGCTGCTGCGGCCGGGGCCGTTGGGCAGCTCCCACCGGGCGGTTTTCGGTGTTGCGGTCATGAGTCCGGCTATTTTTGACAACTTCGAATCCAGTGCCTCCGGTGCCTTCGATTCACCGGACGACTTCGCTGCGCACGATGTGGTCGCCCGCGCTGGGCTCGATGAGGTGAGCGACGTACCGATTCGCCT
>JBBSRY010000698.1:0-1793 GCA_038242595.1 Mycobacteriales bacterium | reverse complement strand
TCGTCATGACCCTGAACTCCGACGAACGCACAGCGTTCGTCAGTAATTACACCCACGTCCTGATCAACACCTGGACGGACCCGAACTACCTGAACGAGCTGGTATCTCATCCAGCCGCGACATTGGCCGAAGCAGGCATCGAGTTGCCGGCCGGTGCGTCCATCATCATTCACCCCACGGCGCCGGCGGCGGTTGATGCTGACCAGAGCGGTGTGGACATCCAGATCGAGCTGTACGAGATCGGCGTGTTGACAGGCGCTTTCGACTTCTACGTGCCGGAGGCACCGGGGATCGATACCGCTGAGCTCAATGCCAGTGAATTGCAGGACGTGGCGGCCGGCGGATCCTGGGGATCCTACTGCTGCTCATGCTGCCCGAGTTGCTGCAGCGCTTCTGGGGGATGATCCCGGTGACCTTGTCCCAGTACGAACGTGCCGAGTTTGTGAACAGTTACACGGCGGTATTGATCCAAGCCTGGTCCAACGAGGACTATGCCGCCCGACTGGAATACAACCCGCAAGCCGCGCTGGCCGAGGCCGGGCTCGAATTACCCCGCGGTGCCACCATCTGCATCTCCCGCGACATGCCCGATGTGGTGAACCGCGATGGCGTAGAAGGACAAGTCGATCTTTATGAGGCCGGTTTGGTCACCGGGTACTTCGAATTCAAAGTGCCGGTGGTGCCGATGGTCAGCACCAGTGAGCTTTCCGATGCAGACCTGGACTCGGTGGCGGCCGGACAGGTGGGTTGCTCCTGCTGCCCCTGCTGTTGCGCCACCTAGCCACCCACCCCGCCACCCACATCAGCATTATGAGGGAGTGACATGACTACAGCAGTAGATGACCCGATTGTGGTGCGCGGCTTGCGCAAGAGCTACGGGCCGTTCCACGCCGTCAGCGATGTCAATCTCACGGTGCACCGTGGTGAGGTCTTTGCGTTGCTGGGTCCCAACGGAGCCGGTAAGACAACCACCGTGGAGATTCTCGAGGGCGTCAGACCCCGTGACAGTGGGGATGTTTCGGTACTGGGGGAGGACCCGGCCAAGGATCGTCGCAGTTGGCGCGCCAGGGTGGGGGTGGTTCCGCAGTCCACCGGCGCCTACGCCGAACTCACGGTGAAGGAGGTGGTTGGGCACTTCGCGACCATGTACGCCAATCCTCTCCCGGTTGACCAGGTGATCGAAATGGTCGGTCTGACGCAGAAGCGCAAAAACCGAGCGATGTCGCTTTCCGGTGGACAACAACGACGACTCGACGTGGCTGTCGGTGTGATCGGCGACCCTGAGCTGATCTTCCTCGATGAACCCACCACCGGGCTTGATCCCAAAGCCCGCCACGAGGCCTGGGATCTGGTGCGTTTTTTTGCCGACCGTGGCACCACCACCGTCCTGACGACCCACTACCTGGACGAGGCAGAGGCGTTGGCCGCCCGGGCCGCAGTCATTGTCGCCGGCAGCGTGATCGCCTGTGCGCCGATGGCCGAACTCGGTGGCCGTGGCTCCACCAAGGCCACCGTCAACCTGCGGCCGGCGCAGCACCTGATCGGTGAGGCGATGTCAGTCCTCGGCCCCGATGCCACCGCCGATGCTGCTGGCATTTTGACCCTCAAGACACTAACTCCCACCACGGTTCTCGGTCGACTACTCAGCTGGGCCGCGGCCCGCGACATCCAGGAGATACCCGGGCTGCGAGTACATCAACCCACCTTGGAAGAGATCTACCTGGATCTGATCAAGGTCGACACCGCAGCACTCGAAGAAGGACGCACCACTGTGAAGGGACGGACCCGCTGAT
>JBBSRY010000697.1:0-1796 GCA_038242595.1 Mycobacteriales bacterium | reverse complement strand
TGGAGGTTTCTACCGGCCGGGCCAATGGAGCCGTTCTCGAGGACTACATCCTGGCGCAGTACCAGAAGGCCAACCCGGATCAGGTCAAGAAGGCAGAACTACCGGAACCGCTGGCTCTTGGTTACGGCTCCTGGGCAGTTCAGAAGGGCAATACCGGTTTGGTCGGCGCGATGGACACCTTCCTGTGTGCACAGCAGAACGATGGCGGATTGGCTCAGACATATGAGAAGAACTTTGAAGTTCCGGCCGCTGATTTCCCCGAAATGCCGGGTGGCTGCTGACCTATGACTGACGTCGACCAGGACTACCAATTAATGATCGTCGGCGGCGGCCCGGCCGGTATGTCTACCGCGCTGGCCGCCAGTCGGGCCGGTGTTCGGGTGCTCCTGGTCGACGAACGTCCCACCCTCGGTGGGCAGATCTACAAGCAGCCAGGACCTGGCTTCACGGTCACGGACCTGGCAGCAATGGACAAGCAGTTCCGCTTCGGGCGGTCCTTGATCGATGCGGTGATGGCCACGCAGATCACCGTCATGCTGCGAACCAGTGTGCTGTCGGTGGAGGGAACCAGAGTCTTCATCCTCACCGAAGGCGAACGGGCCCGGGGCGTCTGGGTCGCCAAGCTGGTGCTCGCCCCCGGTGCGCACGACCGGCCGGTGGCGTTTCCGGGTTGGACCCTACCCGGCGTGATTACCGCCGGTGGCCTTCAGACATTGGCAAAAACCCAACGGGTGGTACCCGGCAACCGGATCCTGTTCGCCGGGTCCGGGCCGGTGGCACTGGCGTTTCCAGCCCAACTGGCCGGCTACGGAGCAGGCATCGTCGCAGCGCTCGAAGCCGGACCAGCCCCCCGACCGATGGATCTGGTGAAGTTGATCGGCGCCGCTCCTGGCAACATTTCGTTGCTGCGAGATGCCCTGCAGTATCGATTGAAAATGCTCAAAGCTCGAATCCCGGTCCGCTACGCACGGATGGTGGTTCGCGCCGAGGGCGACGGACACGTCGAACGAGTGGTCCATGCTGCAGTTGATCGTGAGTGGCGCATCCTTCCCGGTACCGAACGCACCGAAGAGGTCGACACCCTCTGCGTTGGTTACGGTTTTGTTCCGTCGATGGAACTCATGCGGCTGGTGGGCTGCGACTTCGACTTCGATGACGACCTCGGCGGACATTCCGTGCGTCGAGATGACTGGATGCGAACATCGGTGGCCGATGTCTACGCCGCCGGTGACGGCACCGGGGTGGAGGGATCCTTCGTTGCCATCGACGAGGGCGAGTTGGCCGGCATCGCCGTGGCGATGGACCTCGGCCTGATTTCCGCGGATGCGGCCCAGTCGGCCGCCCGCGCCCCGCGTCAGCGTTTGACCCGTCGGCGGGCGTTGACCAGAGCAACCCACCGGCTGTATGCGGTCGGCCAGGGCGTCTATCAATTGGCCGACGACACCACCATCATCTGCCGCTGCGAAGTGGTTCGACACAACGCCGTCGCGCGTTCGGTGGAGACCACCGGCGATATCAATGTGGTGAAGGCCGACACTCGCGCCGGGATGGGTCTGTGCCAGGGCAAAAATTGCCAACGACATATCGCTGCGATGATCAGTCGCCGCCACCACACCCCACTCGGTGAAGTCGCCCTGGCCTCGCCCCGCTCCCCCGTTCGGCCGGTCCCGATCCGTGCGCTGGCCGACGAGACCATCACCGGCCGAACACTTTTCCTGCCAGATCCCCCCGCTGACCCCGAGTCTGTGGCCACCGCGGCCAGCCAAGTCGGGAGCACCCAGTGAACATCGACGATT
>JBBSRY010000696.1:0-1798 GCA_038242595.1 Mycobacteriales bacterium | reverse complement strand
CCATTCACCAACCGGCCGACGGTGGACTTCCCGCTACCGGATCCGCCGACCAGGGCGACTCGGTGGCCAGGAATCACCGAGAGGCTCAGGTCTTTGAGTATTGGCTCGGCAAGTGGGCTATACCCGAAGCTGACCTTGTCCAGGACCAGGTGGCCGTCCAGCCGCGAGCGCACCTCGTTGTCGTCGAGATCGAAACAGGCTGCTGTGGGGTACTTCTCCACATCGTACAATCGCCGGACATCCGCGGTGATGTCCTGCAACCTGCTTCCGAGGTTGGTCAACTGAGCGACCGGACGACTCATGCCCATCAGTAGTGTCTGAAAGGCAATCAGAATTCCGACACTGATCGCACCCTCGACCACCCGCAGACCTCCGACCAGCAGCACCAACCCGGTGTTCACCGCTGCGATCAGTGGCGGCGCCACGGTCAGAACCGCAGTCGGGATGCCGAGCTTTTGTTTGGCGGCAATGGTTTTGGCCAGGAAGCCACTCCAGCGAGCGAAAGCATCCGGTTCGGCCCCGGAGGCCTTGACGGTCTCGATCATCTGCAGGGTGTGGAAGGTGGTGGCGGTCAGATTGCCGCGGTCCGCTCTGAGCGCGGCCACCGCATCAACTCGGACCCGGGCCACCAGTCGGAGCACGCCGATGTTCAGCACTGCCATCCCAACGCCGATCAGACCGAGCAGTAGGTCATATTGGATCAGAATCGCAGCGTAGAAGATCACCAGGATGAGATCCACTGCGGTGACGGCCAGATCACGGGACAGGATCTGCGCCACCAGATCATTGCCGGCAACGCGCTGGGAGACTTCGGCCGGTCGACGTTGCATGAAGAAGTCGATCGGGAGGCGCAGCAGATGCCGGAAGAACCGCGCCGAACTGACCACAGCCATTCGAATCTCGATGCGCAGCAGATAATGTCGCTGTACCGAGGTCAGAATGAAGGTGGCCATGGCAGCAAAACTCATGGCTATCAGCAGTGGGAACAGATACCCGGCCGCGCCGCCGCCCAACACTCGGTCGATGAACACCCGACTAAATGCCGGGGTGGCAATGCCGGGCAGCACCAGCAGCAGACTGGCCAGGAGCACCAGCGGCAGGGCGCGACCGGATGGAAGTCTGCGTTGGAACAGCGCGGCGCCGAGCCCGCCTTTACTGCCACCGGGTTGGACGTCCGGCCCAGGTTCAAATTTGAGTACGATGCCGGTGAACCCGGAGTCGAATTCATCCCACGGCACCAGTCGCGGTCCGCTGGCCGGGTCGTTGACCGCCACCACCGAGCGACGCGCCCGTTTGAGCACCCCTTCCACCACCATGAAGTGCTGGAACGCCCAGAAGATGATCACCGGACGATCCAGATCGCGCAACTCCTCGGCCTCGGTTTGGTAGCCCTTGGAGATCAGTCCGTAGGAGCGGGCGGCCTGGATCAGACTGGACGCCTTGGAACCGTCGCGGCTGACCCCGCAAACCCGGCGAAGTTCCTCCAGCGGAACATGTTTGTCGTAGTAGGCCAGGATCATCCCGAGCGCGGCGGCACCGCATTCCACCGCCTCCATCTGAATGATGGTCGGCACCTTGTTGCGTTTGCCCGCCCGGCCGGTCGTGGAACCCGGCGTCGGTTGTTTGCGGCGCTTCGGTTTCCGCTGCCCTTCCGATCCGCCGGCGGCGCCGCGCACGAGTGTTTGGGTCACAGTTGCTCCTTGACGGGCGGGTGGGTGGGTGGCCAGGTGACGGGCGGGTGGGTGGGTGGCCAGGTGACGGGCGGGTGGGTGGGTGGCCAGGTGACGGGCGGGTGGGT
>JBBSRY010000695.1:0-1798 GCA_038242595.1 Mycobacteriales bacterium | reverse complement strand
TCCAAGCGTTAATCACGCTGTGGCCCGTTTTTTCGGAACGGACGGCGTTCGTGGTCTTGCGAATGTCGACCTGACTCCAGAAACTGCCCTGCGCCTGGCCACTTCGGCAGCATTCGTGCTGTCGGAGGGTCAGGGGCAGGGCAGTTTTGGTCTCCCTTCCGACCAGGAACACGCCAATCCCGGATTCGCCGGACGGCGCCCCCTCGCAGTAGTCGGGCGAGATCCGCGCGCGAGTGGTGAAATGCTCGAAGCAGCCGTTGCTGCCGGGCTGGCTTCGGCCGGCGTCGACGTGCTCCTGCTCGGGGTTCTACCCACGCCGGCTGTTGCCTTCCTCACCGCTGAGCTGCACGCGACCCTGGGCGTGGTGATCTCCGCCTCGCACAATGCAATGCCGGATAACGGCATCAAAATCTTTGCGGCCGGCGGTCACAAGCTCGACGACGCCGTTGAAGACGCCATCGAAGTGGGCATGGCACCTGAGGGTATCGCTGCTCGGTCGTTGCCCTTTGGAGCCGGAATCGGACGGATCAAGCGCTATGAGGACTCCTCGCGCCGTTATCTGGATCACCTGCTGGTTGCCACCCCGCATTCGTTGACCGGACTTCGGGTAGTGGTCGATTGCGCGCACGGTGCTGCTTCACAAGTTGCTCCGGAGGCGTATCGCCGCGCCGGTGCCGAGGTGATCGTCATCGCCGGCGAGCCCAACGGACTCAACATCAACGACGGTGTTGGCTCCACCTATCTCGGCGGTCTGCGTGCGGCGGTGGTTCGTCACGGCGCGCACCTGGGCATCGCCCATGACGGGGACGCCGACCGCTGTCTCGCCGTAGATGAATCCGGAAATGACGTTGGCGGGGACGCCATTCTGGCGATCCTGGCGACAGCCATGAGTGCCCGCGACGAGTTGGCCGCCAATACCGTGGTGTCGACCGTGATGGCCAACCTCGGTTTTCACAAGGCGATGGCCGAAGCCGGAATCAACGTCCGGACAACGGGTGTCGGAGACCGGTACGTGCTCGAAGAGATGCGGGCGGGTAAGTACACCCTCGGTGGTGAGCAGTCCGGCCACTTCATCCTGGCCGAGCACGCCACCACCGGTGACGGTTTGCTGACCGCGCTCTATCTGATGGCTCAGATGTCGTTCAGCGGTAAGCCCTTGTCGCAGTTGGCTTCTCTGGTCACGATGTTCCCTCAGACCTTGGTGAATGTCCGCGTTGGCGATAAGGCCGCGGTAGCTTGCTCACCCGCGGTGGCGGCTGCGGTTGCCGCTGCTGAGGCGGAATTGGCCGGTTCGGGTCGAGTGTTGTTGCGGCCCTCCGGTACTGAGGCGTTGGTGCGGGTAATGGTGGAAGCTGCCACGGCTGAGATTGCTTCCTCTATCGCAGATCGAGTAGCGGCGGTCGTCGGCCAGTCCTGAGTCCCGCCGTTGATCGGCTTGAAGCGCGATACTTGATCTGGATTGGGTCAAGATCAACAAGGTCCGAGTCGAGCCGGAGCAACTTGAGCAGCTCGTCCATCTGCCCATCGCTGCTCGAACCACCACGTTGCAATGTCTGGGAGCCGAGCTCAAATTCCGATGGCGGAAGTGCGCTTCGGTAGAGCTACGCCGTTGACCTCACTCTTTCCACTACCCTCGAAGTATCACCAGTGGCTGTTCACCGTCGAAATCCGGCCACCCGGTTTATTCGTTCGCGCTGTTTCGCGGCGCAACGGGCAAGCCGGTCTGTCGATTTCTACCGCAGCAACCGCTGACATCTTGGATGGGAGCGATCGGTGGAGCCAGAACTGACAGTCAACG
>JBBSRY010000694.1:0-1805 GCA_038242595.1 Mycobacteriales bacterium | reverse complement strand
GTGAGCCGGTGGCCTTCACGTGCCAGTCGCACTGCGTCACCGCCGGTGCCGCCACCCAGATCAAGGATCTCAAGCGATGCGTTTGCGCCGCCAGCGAGGGTCACCGCATCCAGCACGGATTGCCGCATCACTTCGGTGCGTACCGGACCCATCATGCGCGCAACTCTGCCACATGGCCACGACAGCGCAGTCAACGGTTTGGAACCGCGTTGGACTAGTGCGACCACAACGCCACCGTGTTCGGCTCTAGGGTTCGACCACCCCGTAGTCTTCGGCCATGGTGAACGTGGTTGTCGTCGGTGCCGGATTTGCTGGTCTTTCGGCTGCAGTCCGGCTCGCGAAGCTCCGCCATCAGGTCACGCTCATCGAGCAGAAAGACGTTCTTGGCGGCGAACTCCGCGGGATCGAACGGGACGGTGTGACGTGGCAGTCGCACCGAGAGACCGTCACCCTGCCGGGCGTCTTTCGGGATCTGTTTCGCAAATCGGGACGGCAGCTCGAACGCAGCATTGAGTTCGAGCAGATCGCCGGCCGACGGCACGTCTTCAAGGACAAGCTCGTCTTGGACCTGCCGATGGGAAACCGGGGCGATCAGCACGACGCGGTGATGGCGGCCTTCGACAACGACCAATGGTCGCCATGGGTCGACACCTTCGCTCCCGTCTGGGACAGCCTGCGCCGTGTCGCACTAGACCGCACATTTGACGGCCGCAAAGACTTCACCAAAACGCAATGGAAGTCCCTGCGAGCGCGTCGAAGCCTTGCCGCCGTTGCGAAACGAGATCTGGACGAGTACTACCTGCGCAAACTTGTTCTCGACCCGGCCAGGCTCGACGGTGACGAGCGGATCCTCACACCGGGCTTTGTCGCGGTCAGCCATTATGTCGAACGAAACTTCGGACTCTGGCGTTTTCCTGGCGGACGTCCAGCCCTTGCCGATGCCCTCACGAAGCGGCTCGAAGAACGCAAAGTAGATGTTGTAACCGGGGCAACCGCACTCGATATCACCTTTTCCGAAGGGCATGCCAACGGCGTCACGACCTCGAACGGCGACATCCGGGCCGACATGGTCATCTGGTGTGCACCGAGCCCTCCAGCATCCTTACCAGCACCAACCGGATTGCGCCGCATGCCGTTGTCGCGAACATTTCTCGCGCTCAACGAATCGGAACTCGACCTCAGCGATGAGATCCTGGTCCACTCCAACCCGCCGATCCGGTTGTGGCGGAGCGCTCCGGGGCAGTGGACCGTCGAGCACAGCTCGGGCGAAGATCCGATCATGGCAATTGCACGACTCGGGCTGGATCTACGCGCGGCCATCACTGCCCGCTGGACGCAATCCCCCGTCGATCTGGTCCAGCAGTGCCATTGGGGTTGGCAGTGGCAGACCTGGACGTCGGCGCTGACGGTGCCGGGAGTTGCTCCGCGCAACGGCGTTCATTTCGCTGGCGCCCACGCTCACGCAGGCGGTTCGCTCGAACTGATCGGTATGGCGACCGCAGCCATCGCCGAATCAATCGGCCCCGAGGCCCGCTAACGCATTGGCCCTAACGGGCCTGGGGCCTGCAGCCCCGAAATTTATTCACTATCCGCCCGTTCCGCTCAAACAGAACGGCGCAAATCGCACACATCACGCTCAAAGGTCGTGATTTTCCTTGAGCTTGTCGAAGATCTCCCGTGTCGCCTTCGAGCGGTTGAG
Organism: Mycobacteriales bacterium; assembly: GCA_038242595.1. GTDB lineage: Bacteria > Actinomycetota > Actinomycetes > Mycobacteriales > Nakamurellaceae > Nakamurella. The sequence goes on along the minus strand of JBBSRY010000694.1, from coordinate 106 downwards.
CGTGATGAAGTGCAACCCCGGCGCCCCAGCGGCGAGGAGATCGTGGCACAACTGGGTTGCCAGCTCGATGCCCTTGGCCCGCACGGCGTCATTGTCAGACTTAATC
>JBBSRY010000693.1:0-1807 GCA_038242595.1 Mycobacteriales bacterium | reverse complement strand
TCATTTCGGCGTTTGCCGCCGCCCGGTTATTCTTTGCGCCGCTGGCCGGGCGGTTTTTGCTGCGCTGGTCAGAACGCCCGGTCTACCTCGCTGGTCTTGGCATTGTCGCAGTGTCCAATGTTGCGTTTGCCTTCGCACCGGCCTACGAATGGCTGATCGCGGCCCGAGTACTTGGTGGAATCGGATCGACGATGTTCACCATTTCCAGCTTTGCGCTGCTGGTTCGGGTGACACCGCCGGCGATCCGGGGGCGGGCCTCTGCGTTGTATTCCACCGGCTTTTTGATTGGCAATATTTCTGGTCCCTTGATCGGTGGTCTGCTTGTCGGGGTTTCGCTCCGGGCGCCGTTCTTGATCTATGCCGGGGCATTGGTGCTCGCGATGGCACTGGTGCAGTTTCTGCTCGGACGGGGCAAGGCAGGACCGGCGAAGGTAGTCAGCAAGGAGCCGGCAATGCGCGCATTGGAGGCGTTCCGCCTACCGGCTTTTCGGGCCGCATTGGCATCGAGCTTCAGCGTCGGTTGGGCGGTGTACGGGATCCGCATCGCGTTGATTCCGCTCTTCGTCGAAGAGATACTGAAGCAGCAGCCCACTGTTTCCGGTTACGCGCTGACGCTGTTCGCGGCCGGCAATGCGGCAGTGCTGCCGTTCTCCGGACGCTCGGTGGATCGTATCGGCCGCAAACCTGCGGTGATGATCGGACTGGTGATTTCGGCGGTGGCCACTGGATTCATCGGGGTCAGCAGTTCCACGCTGATGCTGATGATCGTCTGTTTCGTGGGCGGCATCGGATCTGGATTGATCTCGCCGGGGCAGCAGGCTGTGGTGGCCGACGTCGTGGGCGGTCGACCGGCCGGCCCCGTGTTGGCGGCGTTTCAGATGTCCTCAGATGTCGGCGCCGTGATCGGCCCGGTCATTGCGGGCATTCTGGTGGACGCTCGGGGTTTCGATTTCTCGTTCATCGTCGCCGGTGCAGTGGTGGGGTTGACGTTTCTGCCGTGGCTCTGGGCGCCGGAGACGATACCGCGCAAAAGATCCGGTATCGCCGAGGAATGATCATTGGGTAGACTGACAGGGCTCGGGCGCCAGCCTGGGAGCAAGAGCTGTAACGACGCGGGGGTGATTGGTTTCGACAGCGGATGTCGAGTGAGGTGAAGCGTGTCGAGGAAGGCGACGATGATCTCGTTAACCAATAATGTCGCAAAAAATCAAGCGCCGACAATAGTCAGCGCGAATTCGCCCTCGCCGCCTAAGCGCGAGTAGCGATTCCGTCAGCCTGGGCAGGCCTCCAGCCCAGTTCCTGGCGTCGACTAGGAGGATTACCTTCCGCATCGGTTACGGATGTTGATGGGAAATCAAACAGTAACTGGGCCCGTCACATTGGCTAGTTTGCAAGATCAATGGGGTCAAGTAGAGACGTAGCAAACTACGCACGTAGAAGACCTCACGAAGCAACGTTGGACCCGGGTTCGATTCCCGGCACCTCCACACCACAAATGCCCGGCCGCGCAGTAGCGCAGCCGGGCATTTGGCGTCCCATCCAGGCTGCGGAGGTGTTAGTTAGGACACCCTAGCTATACCCTATGGGTTACAACAGCCTTCGATATCCAGCGCTGGCTTGACGATCGATCATGGCGGTGTCGAACAGAAGTCGCCGCAGGCCGGCAACATCGTCGTATACCGGGCGGAGTAAATCGTTGACTTGCGGTTCGGTCAACCGTCCGTGGGTGAAGAATCGCGCCGGTCCGGGACTTTGCGCGATGAACCCGGCCAGTGGTGCCAATCGGTCAAGAGCTTCAACGCTTCCC
>JBBSRY010000692.1:0-1814 GCA_038242595.1 Mycobacteriales bacterium | reverse complement strand
TGTCCAAAGTCTTCGTCTTCAACAACTACGGCGGCCCCTAGCAGGACCAGTTATCGATCACCAAAATAGAAGGGTAGAGAACATGACCGAGAAGCATTACACCATCCATGGAAACATCGAGCACTTCACCATCGCGGACATCGCGCAGGAGAACCCGGAATTCCGGAAGGTCCTATGGACCGGCCAGCACTCCCAGGTCGTTATCATGACCGTGCCGGTAGGCGGCGAGATCGGGGACGAGGTCCACCCGAACACGGACCAGATCCTGACCTTGCTTTCCGGCAGGGGCGAGGCGGATCTGAGCGGGGAGACCCACCGGATCGATGCCGGCGACCAGTGTGCGGTGCCAGCTGGCACCCCGCACACCAACCGCAACACCGGCGCGGAACCGCTGGTGCGCGCCACCCTCGACTCGCCGCCGACGCACGCGGTGGGTGGTACCTACGCCACCAAGGAGCAAGCAGACACGGCAAAGGCCACCGGACAGGACGAGCCGCCGCAGTCATGAGCGCAGCAGTATCGACCGCGGGCGTCCGGCGATCGCCGTCAGGCGCCCAACTCGCTCAGTGACCAGGGTTAGTCGTTTTTCATCAGGAAACAGCAGGGAACCAAATGTCCACGGCACTGGTCTTCAAAGATTCGGCGGCCCCGAGACCGGGGTTGCCATGTACGTGTCGTCGCCGGGCCTGTCCCCTCAGCCAGCGGATCCCTGGACGGTTGGGGGTCGGGTCTCGGTGATCTTGCAGATCAGTGTTCGTGGGGCACTTCGCCGATGGCTGTGAGCGCGAGAGTGGAGTGGGCATAGGCGCCGCCCGCCCGCATCTCTGCAGCCACCCAGATCGCCTCCATTATCTGCTCAGCGCTGGCCCCTTTGCTTTTGGCCAGCTTGCTGTGGCCGTTGATGCAGTAGGGACACTGCGTCACGTGCGCGACCGCAACGGCAATCAGCTGCTTGGTCCGCTCATCCAGAGCGCCCTCGGCGAAGACCGCCTTGCTGAAGTTGTTGAAAGCCTCCGTCGTGCTCGGCGTCAGTTCCCTACGGCGACGCGCCACCGCGGGGGTTGCTTCCGGATAGAGATCGTGTGTCATCGGTTCATCCTTTCGTGTGGGTCAAACGGTTTCGACTCTGCTTGCCTACCATTCCTCTCATCTGGTCGGGGCGGCGGCCGCTTCACCGAGCGGTACACAACGCAGGTTTGGTCGATTTCCTGCCCATGTAGGTGGCGACATCGCCGATCGCCGTGTTCTTCTCCCGAGCCTACGACTTCATCCGGATGGCCGGTATCTCGCAGGTCAACATCCGCCTGGTCGTCTCACACGCGGGCATCGAGATCGGTCAGGACGGCCGGTCCCAGATGGCACTGAAGGACACTGCCTCGCTGCGGGCCGAGTACGGCTCCGTCGTGCCCCATCCAGCCGACGCCACCAGCACCGCCGCACTGGTGGCGGTGACGGCCGACACCGACACCGTCGTCTACCTTTGCGCCACCCGCAGTGTCTCCGCCGTGCTGTATCCGGTGAAGTAGTCTTCTTCACCGCCATCGACGACCAAAACTACTTGCGTACCAGCATGATTGCGTGGGGCGCCGGCCCGTCCCAGCGCTCGTCGATCACCTCGAACCCTGCTTGTTCGAGGGAGCCGGCCATGACCGGCAACGGCCATCGATATGCGGTGGCCACCGGGTGATTGAACGGTTCGAGGTGGGGGCCCGAAAAGAAGGACATGAGCATGGTCCCATCGTCTTCGAGCACCGAGCGGAGGATTGCGAGTGCGCTCGGAAGGTCGTCGGGCCCCAGGTGAATGAGCGAATACC
>JBBSRY010000691.1:0-1819 GCA_038242595.1 Mycobacteriales bacterium | reverse complement strand
ACCGTGGCTTCCGGCAGATCGATGGAGAAGTTGGCCACCTTGGAGACGACCAAGGTACTGATCTCGCCATTGCGGAAGGCATCGAAAAGCCTTTCCCGTTCGGCATTTCGGGTCGATCCTTGAATGATCGGGGCGTCAAGTTCGACCCCCAGTTCCGCCAGTTGTTCCAAATAGGCGCCGATCACCAGTGTTGGCTCGCCGACGTGTTTGGCCAGAATCGACGTGACCACCGGCATTTTGGTCCGGGCGGTGGCGGCAATCCGGTACTTCTCCTCCGGTTCGGCCACGGCGTAGCCGAGTCGTTCGGCGTCGGTCAGCGTGACCCGCACTTCGGTACATTCCGCCGGTGCGATCCAGCCCTGGGACTCGATGTCCTTCCACGGGGCGTCGTATCGTTTTGGGCCGATCAGCGAAAATACATCGCCCTCGCGGCCGTCCTCGCGCACCAGGGTGGCGGTAAGTCCGAGTCGGCGACGTGACTGCAGATCCGCGGTCATCCGGAAGACCGGCGCCGGCAGCAGGTGTACCTCGTCGTAGATGATCAAGCCCCAGTCTCGGGAATCGAACAGATCCAGATGACGATATTCGCCACCGGATTTGCGGGTCATCACCTGGTAGGTGGCGATGGTGACCGGCCGGATCTCCTTGCGCTCACCGGAGTATTCACCGATTTCTTCGTCGGTGAGGGAGGTGCGGGCGATGAGTTCCCGGCGCCATTGCCGGCCGGCCACCGTGTTGGTCACCAAAATCAGCGTGGTGGCACCAGCCTTGGCCATCGCGGCGGCGCCGACCATGGTCTTCCCGGCGCCACAGGGCAGCACCACCACTCCGGACCCGCCGGCCCAAAACCCATCGACAGCCTGGGCCTGATAGTCCCGTAGCGTCCAATTGGATTGATCGAGCTGGATGTCGTGGGCTTCGCCGTCCACGTACCCGGCCTCGTCCTCGGCCGGCCAACCAACCTTGAGCAAAATTTGCTTGAGATTGCCGCGCTCGGACGGATGGACCATCACGGTGTCTGCATCGATCCGCGCACCAAGCATCGGCACGACCTTCTTATGGCGCAGGATCTCCTCCAACACCATCCGGTCGGTGGAGACCATCACCAGACCCTGACCGGGCACGGTGCGCAGGATAAGCCGACCGTATCGGGCCATGGTGTCCACGATGTCGACCAGCAGCGCCTGCGGGACCGGGAACCGTGACCAGCGCACCAGCGCGTCCACCACCTGTTCGGCGTCATGTCCGGCAGCTCGAGCATTCCAGAGCGCGAGCGGCGTAATGCGATAGGTGTGGATATGTTCTGGCGACCGCTCGAGTTCGGCGAATGGCGCGAGTTGAGCGCGGGCTGCCGACGCGTCCGGATGCGCAATCTCCAGCAGTACAGTTTTGTCGGACTGAACGATCAGTGGTCCGTCGGTCAAAGTGATTCCTTCATGCTTCGGTGGATATCTGGTGGTTGTGCTAATCCTTACCCCAATCCTCCAGTCTGCCTGATTCGGCCCGCCGCGGATTGACCCTTTCGCCTCCTTCGGTGGTGATCAAAATCGCCATCCCCGGGCTGGCAACAGGCTGCCCACGAGGATAAGGTCAGATCAATAAGCAGAGGGTTTGTGGCGCCGGGGGTGGGACGGTGCCCAGCCTGCTGTGGAGAAACATTGACTTCCCTGGTGACCCGGTATCGGGTTCTACCTACTCTTGCCGGTCGCGAATTCCTGCCGATCGCTTTCTTGGCGCGACTCCCCGGTTCGATGACTCAAATCGGCACCGTCGTCTTGGTATCCACTCAAACCGGGTCGTTGGCAAGTGCTGGTTTGGT
>JBBSRY010000690.1:0-1820 GCA_038242595.1 Mycobacteriales bacterium | reverse complement strand
GGGGCCATTTTCATGCCAGTGATACCGCGGTGATACTCCGATCGGATCAGTCCTTCAGATACTTACTGCGGAACCTGAACACCGCACGGCCAAGATCCGAGAGAACCCCGGGCTTGTCCTCGTCCCGGAGGCCTTTCTTGATCTCCTCCAGTTCGTTGTCCAGGTCCAACAGTCGGTAGTCCGTGGCCAGTTTCTCCAGCCGGGCCGTCAACACTCGTGCATTGCTGTCCAGTAGTGCGTCCAGGTTGCGATCATCGTTCGAGGTCAATCCGCTTATCCTCCGTAGATCAGGTTGCCGAGCGCCGTTGCGGCCTCTCGTTGCATGGTCGGTAGTGCGTGGCTGTAACGCGGGCCCGATGGAACTCGCGGAATCTCGCGCCCGGCCGAACCGCGGCGATGCCGGCGTCCTGGGTGGCCAGCACCGTCGCATAAAGGTCACGCTGCAACGGTGTCCACGTACCCGACGCCGGAACAGTGCGCGTGATGTCCGCGGTGTAGAGGGAATTCGTCTCAACACCCATGTCCATCAGAACCAGATCGGAATCGACGACCGGCCCGTCGTTGGCGTTCCAGTGCATGCTGGTGGCATGTGGACCCGATGCGACGATCGAGGAGTACCCGACCCCGTTGCCATGCAGCCGCGCTCGTCGAGCGAAGGTTCCCTCGATCCATCGCTCACTGTGAACGAGCACCGTGTTCCAGTCGTCGACGCAGTCCCGGAAACCGAGAATTGTTGCCGCGACAGCACTTTCTAATTGGGCTAGTTCCCAGTCATCCTTGTGGATCCGCAGCCGCCCCAGCCATTCTTCGAGTTCACGGTCGGTCCCGGCGCAGATCGATGGGAAGAGACGATCGACGACCGGGTCGACGTTGCGGACCACGCGTATCCGACTGGCGCCGCGAAGGTCGGTCGCCAACTCGTCGAGCGGCCGGCAGTCGAGGTTCAACGATTCGGTCAGCTCCGCAGCTGAAGGTCGCGGTCCGGCCCAAAATTCGCCATACCGACGATCCTCGAAGAAGTCCATCGATCCCGCGCCGGAGCGGGGCCGCACGTACAGCGTCGCCGCCCCTTGGGCAAGGTCGAAAACCGAATCAGGTTGCTTACTACCCGTCAGCCAGACGTGGGCCGAATGCGGTCGGAACGAAAGTCGATGTCATTGGAACGGCGTTGATACCCGCCCGCCGGGACCACCATCACGTCATCCGGAAACACGCCGCCCAGCCGAATTCGATTCTCGGACGCGGCGCGTGCTGCCCTCATGTCCGGGCCACCCGGGTGGCAGATCGCAGGCAACGGCGCGGCCCAATCCACCACCAGAAAATCATCCAGGACTGGGCGGCGCGGCAGATCAACTGGGTCCGGGGGACTCCCGGCGGATGGATCAAGATTCAGCCTCAACCGCGAGTTTCCTTTGCTTCGGGCGGGTTACGACGCAGTACAGACATCATATGCTGCTATCGTGGTGGCCGTCACGATGACACTATATGGGACCCCGGGGCAGTTTTCGTAAGCCCCCCACTTAGTCCGGCTCATCGGAATTGAAGTGTCGACGCGGCATCAATTTCGAACTCAGGCGCAAAAGGAATCGACGGTGCTACTTGAATTCCGAACATAACCAGATCCGCCGATACACAGACGGGTCGGAGTGGCAGGAGCTGGCGGGATACTCCCGAGCGGTACGAACCGGCCAGCTGATCGCGGTCAGCGGAACCACCGCATCGCGCGCGGACGGAAGCGCCCAGCACGTCGGCGATACCTACCGTCAGACGCTTGTCGCCCTAGAACTTGCTCTCGATGCCGTGAAGCACTGCGGAGGCAG
>JBBSRY010000689.1:0-1822 GCA_038242595.1 Mycobacteriales bacterium | reverse complement strand
CACACCGCGCAGACGTCGGGCCGGCGCACCGCGACCGGCCAGAACCGCGTCGACCGCGGCGAGAGCACCATAAGGCAGCCAAGTTGTTCGCTTCACCATGACAGTGTGACGCCCGGAGATGACTGCGTGACGCCCGGAGATGACTGCGTGACGCCCGGAGATGACAGTGTGCCGCCCGGACCCGAAGAGACCGAACCGAGACACGGGGAGCGAAACCGGAACGCACACCCGGTGCGTCAGACCCCCAGTTTGCCCACCGAAAGCACTGGGGAGAGATATGAGAACCAAGCGCGCCACCATCATCGGGATAGCCCTTCTGACAACGCTTGTCGGGGCTGCTGCCTGTACCAGTATTGATAAGGATGCAGCGGCCCGGGACTCCGCCAGTATCTCCGAGTACGCCGCCGGATCGCCGACTTCTGACGGCGGTTTTGGTGCCGATTCCAATTCCGCTGGCAATGCCAATTCCGACGGCGAAGCCGCCGAAGTGCCGAGCCCGGGCGGCATTCAGGCAACCCAGGCCCCAGCGGCAGCCGGTGAAAATGCCGCTACCGGAATCAATACCGCACTGGCCAATCGACAGGTGATCAAAACCGCGACCGTGCAGGTCGAACTCACCATCCCGATCGATACCGTCACCGAGAAGGTGGAGGACGTCAAGCGCGACACCGTCGCCGGCGCCACGGCCAACCTCAGTGCGCAGGCCACCGTCCTCGGCGGATTTGTCGGCAGTCTGGATCAATCAGGTGCCAGCGCCACCCTGTTGCTGCGGGTGCCGGTGGACAAGTACGACGCACTGTTGAAGGCCGTCGGCACCGTCGGCGGCCAGATCACCCATGTCAACGAAGCGGCGCAGGATGTCACCGCCGAGGTCACCGATATCGAGAGTCGCATAAAATCTCAGAAAATCAGCGTCGAAAGAATCCGCGCGCTGCTCGGCGAGGCGACCAACCTCGAGGACATCATCCGGCTCGAATCGGAACTCTCCACCAGGGAGGCCGACCTGGAATCCTGGCAGGGTCAGCTGGCCGTTCTGTCCGATCAGGTCAGCTTGTCAACGATCTCGGTGACATTCACCGCAGTCAAGGACTACGTGCCGACCGAGCGACCGGCGCAGCGCAGCGGCTTCACCGGCGGTCTGGCGACCGGTTGGGATTCGTTCACCAATCTGCTGACCGGTGTGGCCGTGCTGATCGGGACGCTGCTGCCGTTCACGCCGTTGTTGGCGGTGCTGTTCTTGGTGTTCTGGTTCCTGCGCCGCCAGCTGCGATCGCGTCCAGTGGTGATGGCCGGCGCCCTGCCGGTGGCCGATCCGTCCTTGGCCGGTGGTCCGTCGGTGGCCGGGTTTCCCGCCACCGGGCATCCGATGCAGACCCACGCCCACTACCCCGGTCGACCGGTGAACACCCCGCCGATTCCACCCGCGGCGTCGGGTACGGCAGAATCTCAACAATGACTGATGACAGCTCCGCAACATCGACGCTGATTCTGCTCCGCCACGGTGAGAGCACCTGGAATGACCTGGGCCTTTTCACCGGCTGGGTGGATGTCCCGCTGTCCGACAAGGGTCGGGTGGAAGCCGGGCGGGCCGGTGAACTGCTCAAAGAGGCCGGTCTGCTGCCGGATGTGCTGCACACCTCGTTGCTGCGTCGGGCCATCAACACCGCCCAGCTTGCGCTGGATGTGGCCGATCGGCATTGGATCGACGTTCGTCGCTCCTGGCGTCTGAACGAACGGCATTACGGTGACCTGCAGGGCAAGGACAAGAAGTCCACCCTGCTGGAGTACGGCGAGCAGCAGTTTCAACTCTGGCGCCGCTCCT
>JBBSRY010000688.1:0-1826 GCA_038242595.1 Mycobacteriales bacterium | reverse complement strand
GTCAAATGATTAACCGACTTCTCACCGGCTTCGGCCCACAGCTATGTCGGTTGACGGGTCACAGTAAATGTTGCTGCTATGCGTAAGGCTGCGGCCGTGGCTGCGCCGGGAGTGTTTGTCCTGGTGTGGAGTACCGGATTTATTGGAGCGAAGTACGGGTTGCCCTACGCGCCGCCGTTGACCTTTCTGGCGCTGCGGTTAGGTATGGCCGGGATTCTGCTGGCCGCTATTGCGGCAGCGACCCGGTCGGCCAGTCTCACGTCCTGGACTCAAGTCCGTAGCGCCGGCGTGGTGGGGTTGTTGCTACACGCCGGGTACCTCGGAGGCGTATTTTATGCCATCGCCCATGGACTGCCATCAAGTGTGGCGGCGGTAGTTGTCAGTCTGCAGCCCGTGCTGACGGCCGTGCTGGCGACCAGGATCCTTAACGAAAAACTGATCGCAGTGCAATGGATTGGGTTCGTCATCGGCGTGGGCGGCGTGGCACTGGTCTTGGCCCCTGGGTTGGCCGAGGCAACCCAGGCCAATGCCCTCCCCCTGGCCGGGGTACTGGCATGTGTGGTGGCACTGTTGTCGGGAACCTGCGGCACGATCTATCAAAAACGACACGGCGACGGCATTCCGCTGCTGTGGGGAACCACCGTTCAATATGGGGCGGCGACCGTGATTCTCCTGCTGGGCGCTGTTCTCACCGAGGAGATTTCGATCCAGTGGACGGCCCAGTTCGTCGGGGCCTTGCTCTGGTTGGTCTTTGCGCTGTCCCTGGGCGCGGTACTGCTGTTGCTGGTATTACTACGCCGAGGAAGTGCGGCTGGTGTTTCCAGTTTGTTTTACCTGGTCCCGCCGGCCACCGCGGTCCAAGCGTATTTTCTCTTCGGCGAGCAACTGCCGCCGTTATCCATCGGTGGCGTCGCAGTCACTGCCATCGGTGTTGCGCTAGCGCTTCGCCGTCCCCGACCCGCCGCCGAGCCGAGAAGCGGCTGATTGAGGAATCTTTCAGGTCTATCGCCCACACCGTCGGCGGTATCAGCCAATGTCATACTCCTGGGCGTAGCGGGGGGCCATGGATTCCATTTGATCCATCACCAATTTGATGGCACTGGGTTGCTGGTCCGGCGGGTAGCCGAATTTCACCAATAAGCGTTTGATCGACGAGCGAAGTTTGGCTTTGACGTCATCCCGGACCGTCCAATCAGTCCGCACATCTCGTCGCATCACCTTGACGAGTTCGCGGGCAATATCGGCGAGCACACCCTCGCCCTGCTCGGCCACCGCGGACTCGTTTTCGGCCACCGCGTCGAAGAACGCAAGTTCGTCTTCGTTGAGCGGCGGCTTAAAGCTCGCGCCGCGACTCGCCTCGGCAGCGACCTCTTTCGCCAACGCCACCAGTTCGGCGATGACTTCGGCGGAGGTCAGCTGCTGGTTGGTGTACTTCTTCATCAGTTCCAGCACACGGTCGGAGAACGCCCGCTGCCGGATGACGTTGTTCCGGGTGGTCTTGGCAGATTCTTGGTTAATAGCCTTGCGCAGGGCTTCAATGGCCAGATGTGGGTTACGGGAGTCCTGAGCTTTGGTCGCGAACTCCGGGCTCAGATCGGACAAGGTGGGTTTGGGCATCCCGGCGGCTTCGTAAATGTCCAGTACCTCACCAGCGGCGGTGGATGTGGCGATGAGGTTCGCGAGCAACCGTTGGATTTCCTCAGGTACCGGCCGGCCATCGACAATCCTTTCCTCGGCGTCGTATTTGGCCATCCAAACCCGAACCTCTTCCAGGAATTGCACGTCCGGTTGAAGTTCGATGACCGTTTCCGCGGCGGAGCACAGCG
>JBBSRY010000687.1:0-1831 GCA_038242595.1 Mycobacteriales bacterium | reverse complement strand
GCTCGATGATGGTGACGCCGGTGCGAATGTGGTCACCTTCGATGAGTGTGCGGTGCCCGACCCGGACTCCGGCAACGTCGGTAATAGCGTTCAGTGGTCCGGGGACGCCGGATCCGGTGACGATGCCGAGATCACGTGATCGCAAAATGTTTTGCCTTCCGATGCTGGGTCTGATGGCGATCAGGAACGATTACCAGATTCGGACTCGATCAGCCGGATCCAGCCAGAGTGCGTCGGTCTCCCGCACATCGAAGGCCGCGTAGAACTCATCCAAATTCCGCACCACCTGGTTGCAGCGGAATTCAGGCGGCGAATGAGGATCGATGACCAAGCGCCGCAACACTTCTGCTTCACGTCCCTTGGTCCGCCAGACGGTGGCCCAGGAGAGGAAGAAACGCTGGGCACCGGTGAGGCCGTCGATAACCGGCGCATCCGCGCCATTGAGCGATAGCTGCCAGGCGTGAAAAGCGATCCCGAGACCCCCCAGGTCACCGATGTTTTCACCGATGGTCAAGCCACCATTGACTTTGTTGCCAACGGCCTCTGCTGGTTCAAGTTCGGAATACTGACCGATCAACTTCTCGGTGAGCAACTCGAACGCCACGCGATCTTCTGCGGTCCACCAATCGTTGATCGCGCCGGCGCCGTCGTACTTCGACCCCTGGTCATCGAATCCGTGACCGATTTCATGACCGATCACCGCACCGATAGCACCGAAATTGACCGCGTCATCGGCCGTAAGACCAAAGAAAGGAGGTCGCAGAATGGCTGCGGGGAAGACGATCTCGTTCATCCCCGGGTTGTAGTAGGCATTGACCGTCTGCGGGGTCATCAGCCATTCGTCGCGATCGACCGGGTTGCCTGCCTTGGCCAGCTCCCGGTCCGTCTCGAACGCAGCCGAGCGACGCGCGTTACCCAGCAGGTCATCGGCCCGGATGACCAATGCGCTGTAATCACGCCAGCGGGGCGGATACCCCACCTTCGGATTGAACGCGGCCAGCTTTTCCAGCGCCCTGGCCTTGGTGGCATCGGTCATCCAGGGCAGCTTCGAGATCTCCTGCTCGTAGGCCCGGATCAGGTACTGGACCAGTTCGTCCATTCTTTCTTTGGCCGCCGGCGGGAAGTGCTGCTGCACATACAGTTCGCCCAGCGCCTCCCCCACTGCCGATTCAACCATCGCGACTCCACGCTTCCAGCGCTCACGCAGATCCGGGGTACCGGACAGGGTGCGACCGTAAAACTCGAAGTTGGCCTGCACCAAGGTATCCGGCCCGGTCGGCGCGGCCGCTCGGATCACTCTCAAACTCAGCCATGCCTGCCAGACCTGGAGCTGATCCAGGGTCAGCAGGTCGCGGACAGTCTGGTAAAAGCTGGGCTGTCGAACGATGACATGATCGAGCACACCGCCGGGTGCCTGAATCCCGGAAAGCCAACCGGCCCACCAACTCCGCGGCCACAGCTCGGTCAGTTGCTCGAGGCTCATCGGGTTGTTGGTCAGGTCACTGTCCCGGGATTTGACCCGATCCCAATGACCGGCGGCGATGCTGGTCTCGAGCTCCAGAATTGCCTGCGCCTGGGTCTGCGGATCGGCCAACTGCGCCAGCCCGAGCATGGTGCTCAGGTACTTCAGGTACGCCAACCGGATCGGTTCGTACTGCTCGTCGCGGTAATAGGCCTCATCCGGCAATCCGAGCCCACCCTGATTGAGTTGCAGGGTGTACTTCTGCGGTGCGGCCGGGTCGTTGTCGGCGAAGAAACCGAAAATGCCGCCCACCCCGTCGCGGGCCAGCTCGCCCAACACCACGAAGAACTCGTCGACGTTGGTAACCGC
>JBBSRY010000686.1:0-1840 GCA_038242595.1 Mycobacteriales bacterium | reverse complement strand
TCGATGACGGACGCATCATCACCGGCTGCAATGTCGAGAACGCCTCCTACGGCTTGGGTCTGTGCGCCGAGTGCACCCTCGTCGGCCAGCTTCGGCTGGGCGGTGGGGGACGTCTGGTGGCGTTGGCCTGTCGCAGCGGAGTGGGGGAACTGCTGATGCCGTGCGGGCGTTGCCGGCAGGTGATCTACGAATTTGGTGGGCCGGATCTGCTCGTGGACACGCCGTCCGGGATCAAGCCGATGACCTGGGTGCTGCCCGACGCGTTCGGTCCGGAACACCTGCCCGTTTAAGGCGTGTCCCATCGCCGAGTGCCTCTGCGCCTGCGCGCCCAGAGCTTCGAAATAGTCAGCTCAGGAATAATGTAGGAGGCAGTGATGGCCGGAGGCCTGGTCGCTCTCTTGGACGATGTGGCGGCGCTGGCCAAACTGGCGGCTGCATCCCTGGATGACATCGGCGCTGGCGTGAGTAAGGCCAGTGTGAAGGCCATCGGTGTCGTGGTCGACGACACCGCTGTTACCCCCGCCTATCTGCGCGGATTTGCCGCCAAACGCGAGCTACCGATGGTGAAAAGGATCGCCATCGGGTCGTTGCGCAACAAACTGGTTTTCATCCTGCCGGTGGCGATGCTGCTGAGCGAGTTCCTGCCCGGGGCCATTGCGTATCTGCTGATCTTTGGGGGCCTCTTCCTCTGTTACGAGGGCGCCGAGAAGGTGTACGAGGCTTTCTTCGCGGGGCATGAAGCACCCGAAGAAACAATCCAGGCGGCCCACAGTCCGGAGCATGAGCAGAAGATGGTCAGCGGAGCCATCCGCACCGACCTGATCCTGTCCGCCGAGATCATGGCCATCTCGCTGGCCGCAGTCACCGACCAGCCGTTCATTACCCGGCTGTTCATCATGATCGGGGTGGCGCTGGTGATCACCCTTGTCGTCTACGGAACGGTCGCCCTCATCGTCAAGATGGACGATGTCGGGCTGGCGCTGGCCGAGCGTGATGGCAAGTTCGTGCCGGGATTGGGCCGCGGGCTGGTCAAGGCGATGCCCAAGGTGATGGCCGTGATCGCCACCGTCGGAACCGGTGCGATGCTCTGGGTGGGCGGACACATCGTGATCGCCAATGTGGCTGAGGCGTTCTGGCACGGGCCGTTGGATGTGCTGCACATTATCGAGGTTTTCGTGGCCGATCTGGCACCCGCCGGTATTGCTGCGGTGTCAACGTGGACCACCGAAACTGTCCTCTCGGCTATCGTTGGACTTGTCCTCGGCGCGATCATTGTGCTGGTTGTGCACTTCATTCCGCGTCGCAACAAGATGAATGCCGACCCCGAACCGGCCCACTGACCGCGTACGAACGTCGCCTGGATCAAGCCGGGCCTACGATGGCAGCGTTCTACCTTTCTGCCATGACACGATGGTCAGGCTCGGGTCTGGCTCCCGGCACCGGTATCGAGTCGGGAAAAGGTCGCGGTATGACGGCAGCTGCACTGGCCCAATTTGACGCCTCGATCAGCACCGTCAACACCATCGAGAAGCCCGCCGTACCCGCATCATCGCACCGGCGACCCTGCTGGAAGCTTCCGGTGGTTTGTCCTTGGACCGGGCATTAGAAGTGGCCGATATCGGTGTGGATTTTTTGGCCGTCGGTAGTCTGACCCACTCGGTCAAGGCCCTGGATCTGGGATTGGATTTGGGCTGACGCCGTTTGCGGATCGGCGGGATCAACGGGCTTGCACCAGCATCGTGCTGGACGTGCGCTATCGAACCTGCTGACCGGATACGCTGGCATCCATCCAGCGAGGGAGCGGCGAGGGAATATGAGCCAGGCATTTGCAGCAGTGGAC
>JBBSRY010000685.1:0-1841 GCA_038242595.1 Mycobacteriales bacterium | reverse complement strand
CCGCATACAGCGACTGTGGCGTGGTCATCCCGCAGTACGTACCGGAGCCGTTCTCGCCGATCAGGCCGAAGGTGGATCATTCCGATATTTAGACTGGGGCTGACGAATGCGGAGGAGGAACGTTGCTATACACCAATGTTGCTAAAGGCGTCCACCGGATCACCCATGCCCATGTCAACTGCTACCTCATCGAGGACGACACAGGCGTGACCCTCGTCGATGCGGGACTGCCAAGTATGTGGTCCATGCTTGATAAGGCCCTGGATCACCTAGGCCGCAGGACGATCCAGGTCCTCATGCATACGGACGACCCCTGCAGCCTCTGCTTTCGCCGCCCTCCGGGCACGCCAAGCGGCGGCTCTGTCATGACCTTGGGTGTTGCAGTACCCCCGGTGACATGTTGCCGACCGCCGGGCCCTACACACCTACCGCGCACCACAAGTTCAACCGGCAGAATGACGGTAATGAGCGCACTATTAGCCTGGCCTTCTCAGCTGGATCACCGGTCTCACTCCTGCAAGGCCGCAGGTGCCGATAATCCTTGGGCGTACGAGGTTCGGATGTTCTGGACTGCCGTGGCAGACCCCGACAGCAACCACCCACTCCCCGAGATCCCGCTTGATCTTCACGCTGTTGACCACTTCCAGTCCCGCCTCATCGAGTGTTACCAGATGGATGCCCGCTGATGACGCCCACCGCCTTGGCCCGGTTCGATCTGGATGGCCGCCTCGTTGTCGTTACCGGCGCCTCCAAGGGGATCGGTCGAGAGCTGACCCTGTTACTGGCTGGCGCCGGGGCCGTTGTGGTCCCAACGGTGCGGACGGAAGCCGATGCGGAGTCTGTCGCAGCGACCGCTCAGTCCCTGGGCCTTGCCGTGTATCCGCAGTTGCTGGATGTGCGTGACTTAGCGTCGGTAAATGCCGCTGTAGAAGCCATTGTCGCTACGCATAGCCGGATCGACGTGCTTGTCAACAACGCCGGTTTGGGATTTGCCTGCGCTGCGTTCGACGTCACCGAGACCGACTGGGAGGAAATGATGAGCGTCAACCTTCGCGGTGTGTTCTTTATGAGTCAGGCCGTGGCACGCAACATGGTGGCTAACGGGCAAGGCGGGCGAATCATCAATATCAGCTCACAGGGCGGGCTCGTCGGTTTACCGGACGCAGCGGTCTATTGCACGAGCAAGGGTGGCGTCAACATGATGACGAAAACACTTGCGCTCGAATGGGCGAAGAACTCGATCACGGTCAACGCCATCGCACCCACGTTCATCTACACACCCGGCACCGCGCCGATCCTGGACGAGCCCGAGATGAAAGCAACGGTGCTGGGCAAGATCCCGCTGGGCAAGTTCGCTCTTTCCGACGATGTGGCCGGCGCGATCATCTATCTCGCTTCCAACGCTGGCCAGATGGTGACCGGAACGGTTCTCGTTGTCGATGGTGGGTGGACTTCGCAATGATAGAAAGATGCAGCTGAGCGGGCCGGACTGCTCGGCCACCTTCTATTCGGCCGACGGTTGGCGTCTGAGTTCGTTTCGCGTTGGTGACCGCAGTGGGCGAGCCCAGTATTGAACTCACAGACCCATGGCCATGGGTGTGCCGTGTAGTCCAAAAGCCCGAACTTCGCGATGGCCGCGCGACCTCCCGCATCGAGTTACACGTCACCCCATACGACCGGTCGTGATACGCAGCGGTGCCAGTCAACCTTTACCGTTACTTCTAGGGTGCTGCACGAAGCCACGTGAACATGGGCATTCAAAGGGCAGCAGTTCGCGAGCATCGGTTTGTCGCAAAGTTTGGCAGCCGGCTGATGAACAAGCCGCGACGCTCCTCGCTTTG
>JBBSRY010000684.1:0-1847 GCA_038242595.1 Mycobacteriales bacterium | reverse complement strand
TCTCCAGCAATGCCGCTTCGCCATGGGTCGGCTCACCCAGGGCGAGCAGTGCAGGGGTGGCCGGAAGCAATCGCAGTACCGAATCGGCGTCCACAGCTTTGATCGTGTCTTGGAGAGCTGGATTCATAGTCTCAACGGTATCGTTGAACTCTCCATTGAGACTTCCAGACGATATCGGCAGGGTAGTGGGCACAATCCTTCAAAGCGGGGGTCGGCTCCGGCCGATTGACCTGGCACGTGAATATGGATTGTCGGCCCAGGCGATCCGCAACTATGAGGCAGCCGGAATCCTGCCGGCCGCGCAACGCAGCGCGAATGGCTACCGCTCCTACACTCTGTTGCATGCCGTGGCGCTGCGGGCGTTCATTGCATTGCAACCAGGACACGGTCACCCTGGCGCCACGGCGATCATGCAGGCTATCAACCGGGGCGCCGCCGATGAGGCATTTCGGCTGATCGACGACAGTCACGCCCAGCTTCTTGAGGATCGCCGGACCCTGCTGGCCGTTAAGACCGCGCTGCGCGATCTGGGGCCGATTTCGGAGGCGGGCGCCGATACTTACGTCGGGCCTCTCGCGGGGAGGCTGGGGATTCGTCCGGCGACGCTGCGCAAGTGGGAAGTTGCCGGTCTGGTCCATCCCGGCCGGGACCCGCAGACCGGTTACCGGGTGTACCGCGGGGCCGACGTTCGCGACGCTCAATTGGTTCACCAGCTCCGACGGGGTGGTTACCGGCTGAAGCAGATCGAACCGCTGATCAACCAGATCCGCTCCGCCGGCGGTATCGCCCCGGTGGCCGCGATACTGGACGATTGGCACGCCCGTCTGACGGCAAGGAGTCGGGCGATGCTGGCCGGCGCCGCAGCCCTGGACACGTACCTCGCCGGCTGATCGGCGGCTGGACACGACGATCGCGTCATTTTCCTCCTGGGTCGACGGGCTGCCGTGGATGCCTTTGAAATCCGTTGCGGTGTAAGCGTGTCCCTTACTCCTGAGTTCTCCAATCCACCCAGCGAGGGCCTCATCAAAGCCTGCTGGCGTCCTGTGCCGCTCTGCATCCATCAGACAACGTTGGAGGCACCTCGACTGTGTGGGGCGCCGGGGTTCGACCGACGACTGGGGCGGGATCAGCGCAAACCTAGACCGATGTCGAAGGCGTTGCCCTCGGGGTCGAGCAGGCTGGTCCATTCGGTGCCAAATTCCTTGAAGTCGCCGACATGTGTTGCGCCGGCGGTAATAGCACGTTGGACATCGGCCCGCATATCGGTCGAGAGTAGATCGACGTGGACCCGGTTCTTGCCTACTTTGTCGTCCGGAATCTGCAGAAACATGAAGAACGGATTCAGCGGATTCTCGCCGCCAAGCCCGATGCTGGCAAAGTCGGGGTTGCCATCCGGATCGACTTCGCGGTCCAGGACCGCCGCATAGAACTGCGCCAAAGCCAGTGCATCACGGGTGTCGAATGTGATCTGCTCCAGGGTGGTAGCCATTAGAGACTCTCCTTCGTGGTTTTCCGCGCGGCGGGGTGACGCACGGTTGGTTCCAGGGGCCACCAGACCTCTGTACGGTACTGGCGGGTGTCTTCGGTGTGGTCCGGACCGATCAGGTAATGCTCTCTGATAGGAGCTTGACTGGCCACGTGATGCTCGGCGATATGAGTCCCCAAACGCCCATAGGTGCGGTCGATCTCGTCATAGGGACCGACATGGATCGCGACTGCAAACCGGCCACCTGACAGTGTCGTGCCGAAAGTCGGGCCTGCTGCCGGTATCGGTGCCGCCAGCGGAACCAGCACCACCACCTGTCCCAGATCAAGTTCGAAGAAATCCTTGTCGTAGGTACCGATCG
>JBBSRY010000683.1:0-1850 GCA_038242595.1 Mycobacteriales bacterium | reverse complement strand
TGGCGTCGAAGTTGGTACGTAGATCTTCGGTCGAAAGATCAACCCCCACATTGCAATGGGTGATGAAACGGACACCCTCGGCTTCCATCTGCGCCAGTCGATCGTCCAAAACAGAGCGTTCCATCTTGAATTCCGGAATGCCGTAGCGCATCAGCCCGCCGATGCGACCATCCCGCTCGAACACCGTTACCTGGTGTCCGGCCCTGGCCAGTTGTTGGGCCGCGGCGAGCCCGGCCGGGCCGGAGCCGATGACGGCGACCCGGTGATCGGTTTTGATCCGCGCCGGCCGCGGTCGCAGGTGGCCGTTGGCGATCGCGTGATCGGCAATTTCCTGTTCGACCAATTTGATCGCCACCGGCTCATCGCCGATACCCAGGACGCAGGAGCCCTCGCAGGGGGCCGGACACAACCGCCCGGTGAACTCCGGGAAATTGTTGGTGGCATGCAGTCGATCAGCGGCATCGTCCCAGCGACCGAGGCGGACCAGCTCGTTCCACTCCGGGATCAGGTTCCCCAGCGGGCATCCTTGATGACAGAACGGAACCCCACAGTCCATACAGCGGGCCGCCTGGGTGCGGGTGCTGTCCGTGCTGAACGGTTCGTACACCTCGTTCCAATCCCGCAGGCGCAACGGCACCGGTCGGCGGGTCGGGGTCTGCCGGGGAAATTTCAGGAATCCACTCGGGTCAGCCACGGGAGGCCTCCATGATCAGGTTGTCGGCGTCCAGCCCCTTGTCGGCTGCTTCGGCTCGCAGCTCCAGGACTCGACGATAGTCACGAGGCATCACCCGGTAGAACCGCTCCGCCGAGGCCGGCCAGTGATCCAGTATTTCGGCGGCCACTCGGGATCCGGTGAGAGCGACATGGGTGGTGAGCACCTCCCCGAGCCACACCACCTCGTCGGCTTCCAACGGCTCGGTGTCTACGAGTTCGCGGTTGACCTTCTCCAATTCCGGATCGAGCAGGTAGGCGATACCACCGCTCATACCGGCCGCGACATTGCGGCCGGTGCGGCCCAGAATGACAGCGCGACCACCTGTCATGTACTCGCAGGCATGATCACCGGCGCCCTCACAGACCAGCAGGGCACCGGAGTTACGGACACCGAAACGCTCGCCGACGCCACCGCGCATGAACAGTTCGCCGGAGGTGGCGCCGTAGGCAATGGTGTTACCGGCGATGACGTGGCCGATATCCGAACCGGTGCGCGGCGCATTCGGGTGCGGACGAACCACAATCCGACCACCGGAAAGCCCTTTGCCCACATAGTCATTCGCGTCACCGACCATCGTGATGGTGATGCCGGCAGGTAGGAATGCACCGAGAGACTGACCGGCGGTGCCGGTGAACTTGACGTCGATGGTGCGGTCCGGCAGGCCTTGCGGACCGAACCGGCGGGTGACCTCGGAGCCGAGCATGGTGCCGGCGGTGCGGTTGACATTACGGATCGGCAGATCGATCCGGACCCGGCTGCCGTCTTCCAACGTCCTGGCGGCCAACTCGATCAGCTTGGCGTCCAAGGTCTTGGACAGATCGTGTTTGGCCGGGTTGGTGCACGACAGGTCGCTGTCCACATCCGGAATATGCAACAGTGGGGTGAGATCCAGTCCGCCGGCCCGGTAATGGGCAACCGCAGTGGAAATATCCAGCAGTTCGGCGTGCCCCACCGCCTCGTCGATGGTACGGAAACCCAGCTGCGCCAAGTACTCCCGAACCTGCTCGGCCAAGAACAGGAAGAAGGTTTCGACGAACTCCGGTGTTCCGGTGTACCGCTCGCGCAGCACCGGGTTCTGGGTGGCAATACCGACCGGGCAGGTATCCAGATGACAGACCCGCATCATCACGCAACC
>JBBSRY010000682.1:0-1854 GCA_038242595.1 Mycobacteriales bacterium | reverse complement strand
TGCTTCCCACCTTGTCAGAACTGTTGAGTCGTGCGACAAGGTCCAGCGCGGCCTCAGTTTGGCCGGTGATGGCGTTGGATCCGACTACCGGGCCGAAGATCCCGGCCAGGACCGGGTCGCTGCCCATGGCCGGCATCGGGATATTCAAATCCGAGAGGGATTCCTCGGCCGAAAGCAATGATGTAGCAAGCTGTTCTAACGTTTGCTGCACACCTACCTGACAGGTGGTTCCCCGGGCGATGCCCGCTGCCATCTGCTGATCCGGCACGCTGAAATTGACATAGGTGGACGGTAGACCGGCCGCCTCGATCGCCAGCTGGTTGGCGAGTTCCCGGACGAAGGAGTCCTGCGCCTCATTGCAAATATTTGCCGCATCGATGGCTATCGGTCGTTGATAACCCTCGATGTCGTCGGACGCGAGTCCGGTCGCTGCGGCCGCATTGGTCAGCGCCACTGTCAGGGTGCTGATCGCATTGTTCAAAGTGAACAGATAGCCGCGGTAGGAATCGCCGGCCAATCCGGTCCAGTTCGGCAGTTGCAGGGTCTGGAGCATTACCCCGAGGTCGTCCAGGGAACCTGTCAGTTGGCCAAAAGCGTATTCGATCTGAAAGAGCGGTTCGGGCTCCTGCAGCACAAACTCGTGGGGCCAGAATTGCGGCGACCACCTGGCCACCGGCACCATGAGCTCCGCATCGGCTGTCATCGACTGTTCCAAACATCAGCAAGACCGAAGTCCGCGGCCACCCTCTCGAGCCCGTCACCGAGCGCCAAAATTACGGTCACCAGATCGACCAGGTGGTCGTATCCTTTTTCGATCAACGAGCTGATCATGGTCGCCGCCTGGGGGTTTCGTATCTGCTGTACTTCGGCCTCGCAGACCGTGCCGCTCCGGGCTGGTGGGTAGCTTGCGAAGGCGCGCAGTGCGCGGGCAGCAGCGCGGAGTTCTTCTGCGTCGACTTCAAAACCACTCATACCCGCCCCCGTCGCCCGTTGGAGTGGTCAGTCAAACACGGTGATCAGCAGTGCGGCGCGGCGTCATCAAAATGTGGATAACTTTCTGTTGCACCCGCGGGCGCTGCGCTGTGAGCGATCCAGGGAAATTCGGTGCTCGATTCCGGCCACTCAGATGGGAAACTTCGCCAATGGATACAACCCTCGGGTTACTGGCGGTCGTCGCCGTCGTGGTGGCCGTCGGCGCTTTGGCGCAGCGTTTCAAGCTGTCCGCGCCGCTTGTCCTGGTGGTGGTCGGATTGATCAGTTCCTTTCTGCCCTTCACTCCTGATGTCATGTTGGAACCGGACCTGGTACTGATCGGGTTGCTCCCGCCGCTGCTGTACTCAGCGGCAATCCGCACCTCACTGATCGACTTCCGGACGAACCGGCGAGCGATCGGTTTGCTATCGGTCGGGTACGTGATATTTAGCGCGATTGGCGTTGGATTTGTTGCCTACCTGGTGTTCGACATCCCGTTGGCCGCAGCTTTTGCCCTGGGCGCGGTGATTTCGCCGCCGGATGCGGTAGCGGCCACGACAATTGCCCGCCGAGTGGGTATGCCGCGCCGGGTGGTGTCCATCCTGGAGGGTGAGTCACTGGTCAACGACGCCACCGCGCTGGTGTTGTTCCGGACCGCTCTGGCCGTGTTGGCCGGTGGCGCGGCCACCTTCATCGGTGTGGCGGGCAATTTCCTGCTGGCGGCCGGCGGCGGTGTGATCATCGGGGTTGCGGTGGCCATAGTGCTCAACCTGATCCGCCGGAGAACCCATGACGTGGTGCTCAACACCATCATGTCGCTGGCTGCGCCGTTTGTCGCGTATGTACCGGCCGAGGAGATTCAGATCGGCAGCACCCACCCGT
>JBBSRY010000681.1:0-1861 GCA_038242595.1 Mycobacteriales bacterium | reverse complement strand
CGCTGAAAACATTGCGCGACTCCATCCACGTCATCCGCGAATTGGGCAACTCCCGGACGGTCACCCACAACGGGGCCGAACTACGGTTCCCGTGGAGCGTCGGATCCGAACTGGAAGTCTGGGTCGCCGCCTATGGTCCACAGGCGCTGAAACTGACCGGTGAAGTCGGTGACGGCTTCATTCTGCAGCTGGCCGATCTGGACATCGCCGAATGGATGATCAAGACGGTGCGGGCAGCAGCAGAAAATGTGGGTCGCGACCCGAAGTCGATCAAATTCTGCGTCGCGGCGCCCATGTACATCGGAACCAATATCGAGCACATGCGCAATCAGTGCCGTTGGTTCGGCGGAATGGTGGGTAATCACGTTGCCGATATCGTGACCAAATATGGTTCGGGCTCCGATGTGCCGCAGGCCCTCACCGACTACATCGCCGGGCGCGAAGGGTACGACTACAACCAGCACGGTCGGACCGGTAACACCCACGCCGACTTCGTGCCGGACGAGATCATCGACCGCTTCTGCGTTCTGGGAACAGCCGAAGATCACCTCGAGAAGCTCAAGAAACTCGAAGATCTCGGTGTCGATCAGTTTGCCGGCTACCTGCAGCACGATAACAAGGAAGAGACCCTCCGGGTGTACGGCGAAACCGTCATACCGGCCATGCGAAATCACCTCGTGGCCAAGGTCTGATAGATGAATAGAACCAGGAGCAGGGCCACCGGCCTGCTGTATGGCGCGCTCGGCCTGGTGCTGCTTGCCGCAATTTGGGAACTCTACAAATGGGTGGGTCCGCTGACCGGCGTCAAAATCGGTAGCACCGTCATCCTGCCCAAAACCGACGATCGTTCAATGCCGCACCTGTGGTCGATGGTTTCCCGAGCCTTCGAACCAACCACCTCTGCGGCCGGCGCCGACATCGTCTGGCTGGCCGTCATCAAGGCCGGTCTGAGCAGTCTCTGGGTAGCCGGTCTTGGCTGGCTGCTGGGTTCCGTGGTCGGGATTCTTCTCGCTTTGCTGATGCAACGATTCAGCATTGCCGAGCGGTCCGTACTGCCCTGGCTGATCCTGAGCCAGACGGTTCCGTTGATCGCACTGGCACCGGTGGTGGTGGCCTGGGGTGGGAAGATCCAGATCGGATCGATGGAATGGGAGCGCTGGATGTCGGTGGCCGTCATTGCTGCCTTCCTGGCGTTCTTCCCCGTGGCACTCGGTGCGCTACGAGGTTTATCCTCCCCCACCACCATTGCGCTGGAATTGATGCGCAGCTACGGCATCGGTTGGTGGAAAACACGTCTCACCTTGCGGGTACCGGCCAGTGTGCCGTATATGCTTCCCGGTCTCGCCCTGGGCGCCGCCAGCGCCATCGTGGGAACCGTGGTTGCCGAAGTGTCAGTGGGTTACAAGGGCGGCATCGGCCGAATGATCATCGAATATGCCCAATCCGGCAGCGCCGATCCCAATAAGGCGTATGCGCCGATCGTCGGCGCCGTCGTCATGGGTTTGGTGGCCGCCGCACTGGTCGGCCTGATAGGGCTGGGACTTAAACGGTTCCGCCGACAGGAGAGCGTGACATGAGCACCCCCATCAGCAAGCCGGCCACTGCGGTCAGCGTCCGCGGTGTCGACAAGATTTTCAATATGACCAGCGGGTCCAAGGGTGCCACCGTGCAGGCTCTGGCCGAGATCGATTTGGACCTGGCTCCGGGTGAGTTCGTTTCTCTGATCGGGCCGTCCGGGTGTGGCAAATCCACCCTGATGCGGCTGATCGCCGATCTGGATACGCCAACCGCCGGTGTGATCACGGTATTCGGTAAAACACCGCAGCAGGCTCGCCTGGATCAGGACTATGGCATTGCCTTT
>JBBSRY010000680.1:0-1864 GCA_038242595.1 Mycobacteriales bacterium | reverse complement strand
TCTGCTGCTGGGCGGCGTGCTCACGCAGTACCTGTCCTGGCACTGGTGCCTGCTGGTCAACATTCCGATCGCCGTTGGCGCACTCTTTGCCGCCATTCCCATCCTGAAGGAGTCCAAGGCCACCGAAACCGGCCACTACGACATCCCGGGTGCACTATTGGCCACGGGTGGTCTGGCCGCCCTGGTCTGGGGATTCACTCGTCCGGAATCCGCCGGTTGGAACTCCTTCGAGACCTGGGGCTGGATCGGGGGCGCGCTGATCATCCTGGCGCTGTTCGTGGTCTGGGAGCGACGCAGCACGAATCCATTGCTGCCTATCCGCATCCTTGCCAACAAGAACCGTGGCGGTGCCTACCTGGTCGGCATGTTGGTCGGTGCCGGAATGTTCTCGGTGTTCCTGTTCCTGACGATCTACTTGCAGAACATCCTGCAGTACAGCCCGATCAAAGCCGGTTTCGCCTTCCTGCCGTTCAGTGCGGGTGTCGTCATGGGCGCCGGCGTCGGTTCGGCATTGATCCTGAAAATTGGTCCGCGCATCGTGGTGGCGGTCGGCACCCTGCTGGGGGCAGGCGCGCTGTTCTGGATGTCCTCCATCTCGCCGTCCACCACGTACTTCGGTACCATTTTGCCGGCCATGGTCGTGATGGCTTTTGGAATGGGCTTCATCTTCATGTCCACCACCAACATCGCCCTGGTCGGTATTAACTCCAATGATTCCGGGGTTGCCAGCGCGGTGGTCAACACTACCCAGCAGATCGGCGGATCTCTGGGGACCGCGCTGTTGAGCACCATCTCGGCCACCGCGTTCGCCGGCTACCTGCTCGATCAGGGAGCAGCTGCGGCCGACCCGCTGGTGGCGGTGGCGGGCACGCTGCACGGCTTCGGCGTCGCGTTCAAGGTTGCTTCCGGCCTCTTCGCTCTCGCGACCATCATCGCCTTGACGATGATCTCGGCCAAGAAGTCCGATCTGCCGGTTGGTGCCGCTCCCGCGATGCACTGAACCAGCAACTCCAAAACGCCCCCACCAGCTTGGTGGGGGCGTTTTGCTATCGGTTCAGGACGTCCAATCGCAACCCGCGATCAGTCACCACCCATATCGGTCACCGATGGGGTCGGTCAACGTTGGGTAGCGGCACTGCAGGTTGCGCAGAGTCCAAAAAGTTCCATGTGGTGATCAACATCGGTGTAGCCGAATTCTTCGGCGACCGAACGCGCCCACCGTTCCACGCTGGGTGCCTTGATCTCCTGAGTACCGCCGCAGGATCGGCATACTAAATGGTGGTGATGACTCGGCTGGGCGCAGCGGCGGTAGAGCACCTCGCCGGATTCGTTTCGGACGGTATCGAGGTCTCCGGCGGCCGCCATCTCCTGCAGTGCCCGGTACACGGTGGCCAAACCGATGGTCGAACCGGTGCTGCGCAGACTCGCGTGCAGTTCCTGGGCCGAGACAAACTCGTCGGTACCGGACAACAGGTCGCTGATTGCCGCACGTTGACTGGTATTGCGACGCTGGATCGTCACCATCATGAACTCCCGTTGTCGGTGGGCAATTGCCAGTCACGATACCGGGCGAGATTGATAATGCTGATCAGTCTCGCCAATGGCACAACGCGACTCATTCTCGCTAGGTCGAATGCGCGCCCAGGTGTGACGGCGCGACCCCAGCCCCGGCCTACGCCAACATTTGACGACCAGCACCCGGTCCCCATCGGGTGCACCACCACTTTTGACCTGCTTCACCGAATTTGTCCGGTGAAGCAGCGGGTGTCTGGTGATGGAAGCAGATGGTGGGGGCTGCCCGACTCAAGCCTCATGTGCATAAACTTTGGGTGGTTCGTAACCGGCGCAACCCGAGTGGCGTCGT
>JBBSRY010000679.1:0-1874 GCA_038242595.1 Mycobacteriales bacterium | reverse complement strand
TGAGCGCGCTGAACCGGGAGGCCACCTCGCTGAAGGCCACCAGCGCCGCAGTTCCACTACTGGTGAAAATCTCGCCAGATCTGACCGACGACGCCATCGCCGAGGTGCTTCAGGTCTGCACCGACAGCGGGGTTGCCGGTGTAATCGCCACCAACACGACGTTGATGCGAGATCATTTGGCCGCCAAGGATGCTCGCCTGGCCTATGAGACCGGAGGGCTCTCCGGCGCGCCGCTGACCGTGCGGGCGCGCGAGGTCGTCAAGTTCGTGGCTGATCACAGCGACCTACCGGTGATCGGTGTCGGCGGGATCATGACACCGGCCGACGGGTTGGCGCTGCTGGATGCCGGTGCTTGCCTGCTGCAGGTCTACAGCGGCTTCATCTACCGCGGCCCCTGGCTGATCCAAGGATTGAACAAAGCCGTTACCGGCTTCGACGCTGTGACGGCCGGAATTGATGCATCACCACAGGAATCGGGGAAATAGTGGTTGAGTCGTTCGGCACCAGGTTGGTCGGCGCCATCAGCGATCGTGGACCGTTGTGTGTGGGCATCGACCCGCACCCTGGGTTGCTCGACGCCTGGGGGTTGGCGGACACGGTCGTCGGTCTGCGAAGGTTCACCGAAATCGCGCTCGAGGCACTCGCGCCGACAGTGGCGATGCTGAAACCACAATCGGCCTTCTACGAGCGTTTCGGTAGCGCCGGAATAGCGGTGCTCGAAGACCTCCTGGTGCAGGCGCGGGAAGCCGGCGTACTGGTGCTGATGGATGCAAAACGAGGCGATATCGGTTCCACCATGACCGCCTACGCCCAGGCCTACCTGGCTGACGGATCCCCGCTGGCCGCCGACGCGATCACGCTCTCGCCCTACCTCGGCTTCGGTTCGTTGAATCCGGCGATCGAGCTGGCCGCCAAGACCGGGCGCGGAGTGTTTGTCCTGGCGTTGACCTCCAATCCGGAAGGTCCACAGGTGCAACATGCCATCGATACCGACTCAAAGATGGTGGCCCAGGCAATTGTCGATGCCGCAGCGAACCTGAACCAGGGCGCCACGCCGCTGGGATCTGTTGGTCTGGTGGTCGGTGCAACCATCGGCAATACCGGTGTTGACCTGAGCCGGGTCAATGGCCCCATACTGGCACCGGGTTTCGGCGCTCAGGGCGCCACCGCGCAGGATCTGGCAACGGTTTTCGGCAGCAACCTCGGTTCCGTCATTCCGACGACCAGTCGTGAGGTGCTCGCCGCCGGGCCCAGCATCGCAGCACTGCAGGACGCCGCCGCGAGGGCGGTGGGCCAAATCCGTGCCGTGCTGACCTAGATCGACTTTCCAGCCGCACGACGAGCCGCCTCGTATAGTCCTTTACCGGGGAAAGGGAGCCGCAATGGCCATTATTGAAATCAGCGGGGCACAGAAAACCTATCGACGCTGGCGTAAGCCGCCCGAGCACGCGGTCCGAGGTCTGGATCTGCAGGTCGAGCAGGGCGGCGTCTTCGGGTTCCTGGGGCCGAACGGCTCCGGCAAGACAACTACCATTCGACTTCTTCTGGGTCTGGTCAAGGCGGACGCGGGCAGTCTCAAGATCTTTGGCCGGCAGGTACCGCAGGATCTGCCGCAAGTAATCGGCCGAATTGGCTCGCTGGTCGAAACGCCACTTTTCTTCCCCGGATTTTCGGCCCGGCTGAATCTGTCGCTACTGGCTCAGGCCTCGTCGATACCGCAAACTCGGGTGGAGGAAATGCTCGAGCTTGTTGAACTGACCAAACGCGCCGACGATCGCGTCAAGGGCTACTCCCTCGGGATGAAGCAACGTCTGGGAATTGCGGCCGCTCTGTTAAAGAACCCGGAACTGTTGATCCTGGATGAACCCGGCAAC
>JBBSRY010000678.1:0-1881 GCA_038242595.1 Mycobacteriales bacterium | reverse complement strand
TGGCGACGTTGCTGCCGTGGATAGCCTCCGGTGCAGGTATGACAGTGCTCGCCCTCATCTGGGTTTCAGTTCATGTCGCGGCAGCGTTGAATGGTTCGCCGGCGCCGACCAAAAATCCTGTTGCATTACCGATCATGCTCGCCACCGGTCGGGCGCCGTGGCCCAGGCTTGGGCTTTTCGTTCTCGGCGCCGCGTTGCTGCTGTTGATCGCTGTGGCAATCGGTGTCTACCTGCTGACCAAGCGGATCCGCGGTCTACGAGTGCGTGGCGATAAAGCCGGCCGGCTGATGGGCCGCGGTGATGAGATCACTGCCATCACCGCCAAAGCCCAACGCGCAACAGCGCAAAGGCTCGGTGTGGTGGGCAGTTTCGGGACGCCGATCGGCGCCAGCGTGCAGAGCGGGCAGGTCCTCTACCAGGGAGTTGAGGACGTGTCGGTGGACATTTGGGGCCCTCGGCAAGGCAAGTCCAGTTGCCGGGTCATCCCGGCCATTGTCGAGGCTCCGGGCGCAGTGTTCACCACCTCCAACAAACGCGACATCGTTGATGCCACCCGCGGGATCCGGGAGCAGTTGGGGCCGGTGTGGATCTTCGACCCGCAGAACCTTGTCGGGGAGAAACCGGCATGGTGGTGGAATCCTTTGTCCTACATCAGATCTGGACTGGATGCTGAGGAACTTGCCGGTGTGTTATTTGCTGTGGCCGAGGGTCCGGACAGCAAAACTGATGCCTTTTTCACCCCGGCCGGTAAAGCGTTGCTGGCCAATTTCATCCTGGCAGCAGCGTTGGACAAGCTGCCGATGACCCAGCTCTACATCTGGTCGACCAGGCAAACCAAGGATGACGCAGCGGAGATACTGGCCAGCCACGGTCTCGCGCTTCGAGCTGCGGCGGTCCGCGCTGATGTGGCCGCTCCGGAGGAGCAACGAGGCGGCGTGTTCGCCACCGTGCGCGGGGCGGTGACTTTCCTTCTCGATGACGAGGCGACGGCGTGGTTCAACCCCCAACCAGGTACGGATGGGATTGACCACCGGCCGCACCTGTCGGTGTAAGATTTCGTCCGCGGATCCGGAACCATCTACTGCATGTCGGTGGAGGGCAAGGGTTCCACCGCCGGCCTGGTGACGGCCATGACGATCGCGGTGTCCGATGCCGCCGAGCGGTACGCAGCCCAGTGCACCGGTGGGCGGCTGCCGATTCCGCTGGTGATGCCGCTGGATGAAACAGCCAATGTCTGCGTCTGGGCGCAGCTGCCGGCGAAATACTCGCACTACGGATCCAAGGGCATCAACGTGAAAACGTTCCTGCAGTCCTGGGAGCAGGGTGAGCGTACCTGGGGAAAAGGTGGCATGGCTGCCCTATGGGGAGCTGCCACAGTGCGCGTGGTGGGATCCGGACTGGCGTCGGTGGATTTCCTCGAGGGAATCTCGCGGCTGATCGGTGATTACGACGCCCCGCAAATCTCGCGTTCCACCGGCCGCGGCCAGGGCCCGAGCTATTCCTATTCCACCCAGAAGGAACGGATCATGGATCTTGCCGACCTGGCTGCGCTACCCAAAGGGCGATCCATCGTGATCGGCGCCGGCGCCCGCCCGGTCCTGGTTCGCACCCTGCCGTGGATGACCGGCCGGCACGCGGCCGCCATCAAGGCCTCGATCCTGCGGTATGACCCGGTGGGGAACGTTACCCTGGAGAAGTCCTCAGATTCAGTGCTGGCCGTAGCTGCCGGCGAGAAGGCTGCGATCACAGTCGGTCGGGTGCTATGACCAGCGGTGATTGGGACGAGGGACCCAGCATGAGTGCGCCCGGCTCCTCGGCGGCCTTCAACGGTGACGAACGAGGCGATGTTCCTGCTGGTTTGAGCAACACAGCGCTGGGCCA
>JBBSRY010000677.1:0-1883 GCA_038242595.1 Mycobacteriales bacterium | reverse complement strand
TGGGCCACCGCCGTCCAGCCCTGGATGCAGTTGTGCTTGACGGTCTGGCTGGTCTCACCCAGGCCCCGCAGCTCCTCCAAGGAGAGGGTGGTGGGGTTCTCCACCAGGCCGCCGACGGCCAGCCGGTAGTCCCGGAACTCCGTGGTGACCATCTGGTCGTAGTCCTCGCCGACCGGGGGGTAGCCGTTGACCCGGTGGTAGGGCGAGATGTGGTGCCGGCCATAGTGTTGCCGAGATCGCAACGTCCGGGAGATGACCCGTTCGAAGGGGTTGACCATCACGCCGAGCAACCGCTGCGTGGTTCGCGGGCGCCGCAGCGACACCACCGTGATCACCACATGGAAGACCACGATCAAGAACAGCCCGATCAGTCCGATCACCAGCGCCAGCGACGCGGTGCCGCGGCCGGCCAGAACGA
Source organism: Mycobacteriales bacterium (assembly GCA_038242595.1). Classification (GTDB taxonomy): domain Bacteria; phylum Actinomycetota; class Actinomycetes; order Mycobacteriales; family Nakamurellaceae; genus Nakamurella. Next base: position 1,465 of record JBBSRY010000677.1, on the reverse strand, counting down.
TCCCGACAAACTCCTGCGGCAATCCGTGCACGATCACCATGAACACATGCACCACGGTGAAGGCCGCAAACGCGCACAGCCCGAGGACGTGCAGACTGCGCGCCCCCTGCTTGCCGCCGAACAATTTGCCGTACCAGGGGAACCGCGCCAGGACCGACGGTGACATGGCCGCCCCGGTGGCAATCTGCAGCGGGGACAGTACAAAGATCACCAGGAAGTAGGCGAGCTTTTGAGCCGGCTCGAACGGCTGGCCCGGGATCTTGGCCGGGATCTGGAATTGCAGGTAGGTGCCGATCGAGCGGATCGAATCCGGGATGATGGACCAACTGGTCGGGACCAGGTAATGCCAATAGCCGCTGGCGAAGACCATCGCGACGTAGACGATGCCGGTGAGGATCCAGAACTGCACGCTCAGGAAATGCCAGTGCCTCCCCAATCCCAAGTTCTTGCGACCGGGGAGCGCGATCACCGGAGACCAGGACTCCTCCTCGTCAAGTGAGGACCACGGTCGACGCGAATCAGCGGCATACATCTTCTTCGACAGCCGCAGCCATTCGCGACCGGGCGGGCAATCGTCGTGCCAGTACAACTTCGGGAATGCCGATAGCACCTCGAATCCACTGCGGAACAACAGCACCATGAAGAAGATGTTGATGAAATGGGTAATCACCACCCACCACGGGAAGAAGCTCGGCATCGGCAGTCACCGCCTCGGCGTTCTGATGGCGCTTCCGTCCGGCCTGCAGTCCGCCTCGCGCTCATGAAGGTGACCCCGGATACCGATCAACCGGCTACGTCGATGCTTGCTATCGGGCGAATGTTGTCGGATAACAACTATGATGGTCGATCGGGGGCCCGTCCGCAAGCCCTCACCCGAGGCATGAACACTCGGGGTGATCCAGCTGAAGACACGATCAGATTCAGGCAATATGCATCAATGGCAACGCACTTTGATCCAGACCAGGAGGCAACGTGACAACCGCACACCAGTCCTACGACGCAGTGATCATCGGTTCCGGGCCCAACGGCCTCACTGCCGCGAATGTTCTCACCGACGCCGGCTGGAGTGTTCTGCTGCTCGAGGCGCAGGACCGCATCGGAGGGGCCGTCGCGAGCGATACCACCGTGCATGACGGGTTCATCCACGACACTTTCAGCTCATTTTATCCGCTGGCCGCCGCATCCCCGGTCCTGAACAAGATGCAACTGGGACAGTATGGATTGCGTTGGTCTCATGCCCCCTCGGTGGTCGGATCGCCCAGCCGCGCCGGCGGCTGGGCGCTCATCCACCACGAACCAGCAGAAACCGCTGCAGGTCTGGACAACCTGCACCGGGGAGACGGCGATGCTTGGATGCAGATGTACCAAGCCTGGAACAGCATTCGTGAACCCTTCATCAACGCGCTTCTCACCCCACTCCCACCGGTCAAAGCCCTTCTACGTTTGTTACCAAAGCTTCGCCGCG